>JBOFHN010000017.1:0-13076 GCA_051649665.1 Culicoidibacterales bacterium | reverse complement strand
ACTGTTACCTGTTAAAAGTAAGGATGTAGTAGATACAGAAACAGGAAAGAGTTTACGTTTATATGATGGGGGAAATGGCGTAAATAACCTTTTTAAGCTTGTTGATGGACGTTTACCTCAAAATGCTAAAGAAATCGCTTTAGATCACCAGTTTGCTATAATTCAAGGGAATTTAAGAATCGGAGATAGAATAAAGTTTGATGGAGTTGATGAAGTTACCATTGTTGGTTTATTAGATTCACCGTTGTACTTATCTAAAATAAATCGTGGTGTCCTTTTAGATGGGAGTGGTGATTTAGGGGGTTATGGTCTTGTAAGTGATACGCTAATACAGAATTATTATTCAGAGTTGTTTTATTATGGCCAAACATCTAAACCATTTTCAACCAACTACCGTAATGAAGTGGATGAGCTAAAAGATACAGTGAAAAAAACAATTGAGAAACATAAAGTGTTTGCAAATGCTCATTATAGTGTGAGTAGTTCCTCGGAATTTAGTGGATACTCATTATTGGAAAATAATGCGAATAAGATAATGCGATTAAGTATAGTTTTTTCCTCATTGTTTTTCACATTTGCTCTTTTAATAGCGTATGTGACTATCTCTAGAATGGTGTTAGAAGAGCGCATCAACATGGGAATTATGAAGCAATTAGGTTATAGCCGTTTACAAATAATGAAAAAATTTATACTTTATAGTGTTTTTTCAGGAGGGTTGGGTTCCTTACTTGGTGTAGTAGTGGGGATTAAGTTATTACCAAACATTTTGATGAAAGCTTATTCAACACTTCACAATTTCGATAGAGTTAAACTTAATGTGAGTTGGCCAGAGATTATAATAGTTGTTTTATTTGCGGTTTTGATTGTTATATTGCCAGAAACATTACTTTCTTGGAAACTGTTAAAAAAACCTCCGTTAGATTTATTGAAGGAGGTTTCTCCGGTATCATCGATAACTTTGATTGGTTGGAAAAAAATTGGATTTCGTGGTAACTGGGTGTTAAGGAATATTATGCGCTCACCCGGACGTTCGTTGCTCATTGTAGTATCTATGGCATGCTCTGTTATGCTTATTATTACAGGGTTTGGTATTGGTAATTCATTGGAAGGAACAGTAAATAGACAGTTTGATAAAATAATACATTACTCCGCAATTGTTCCGGTTGAAAGTGGTGTTAATATAGAGAATCAACTTAGTCAAGTTAAAGGTGTTAATCGATTTTATCCAATTCACTTAGAGCAAGGATATACTATAGATAAAGATGGTAATAATCAACAAGTGAATGTAATTGTACCTCTTGGATCAAGTGAAGCATTTGCTGAATTTGTTAGCTTAATTGATAAGGATGGAAAATCATATAATTTGTCTTCTGATGATTGTGTAGGAACACCAACACTTCTTAGAGACTATAGCAGTGATGATTCTATACAATTATCCATTAGAGATAAAGCATTTCATTTTAATATTAAGAATGAAAGTGAGAATTATGTCGGTCATTATGTATATCAAGGACAAGGTTCGTATCAGAAAGTATTTGATAATCTTCCTTACACAAATGCGTATTTGATATCTTACGATCTAAAAGAATCAACTATAGCTGAAAATGATATTGTGTCAATTGATGGTGTACGTTCGATTGTTAACTTGGAAAAAATGAAACAAACAGCAGTAGAATCAATGAAAAGTCTTCGATTAGTTACGGTGGTTTTGGTTGCAGCAGCAGGGTGTTTAGTTTTTGTTATTTTATATAACTTAATGAATATACTTTTGAGTGAGCGAATGAGAGAAATAGCCACTTTAAAAGTATTGGGTCTATTTGATTGGGATGTATCAGGATTATTTTTAATTGAACTACTACTTTTAGGATTTGTAGGAATAATCAGTGGTTGTTTTTTAGGAAATTGGCTAGTACACTATATTATTGGCATTCTTTCACGTGCTGACCTGTCTTTTTTAGCAGTGATTAATAATACTAGTTATGTATTTTCAGTAGCGTTAATTTTCTTTTTTATTAGTTTTATTATGTTTTTTGTATATCGTCGTATTGTTACGATTGATAAAGTGGAAGCTATGAAATAATAATAATTAAAACGAGCAAAAGTATGTGAAAGTTATAATGTAGATAGATTTAAAAGAGATAGTGGATAGAAAGATAGTTAAATTATAGTATTGTTTCCAAAATCTGTACTTTTGTTTATATGCAATGTTAATGTGTAAAAGAAGATCAAAAGGTCTTCTTTTTTACTTTGAAAACGCTGTACAAAAAGGTGAAAAAGATTTAAAATAAAAAGAAAAGGAGGTTGTTGTATGAAAAAGAAGAGAAATTTTATTTATGTATTTATTATAGCTTTATTTATAGGGAATTTAAGTTTTAATCATTCTATAAATAATGTAAATAGTGTATCAAAATGTCAAGAGGTAGCTCAGACATATACAGAAAAACACCAAGGTGAACATGAAATTTCAGCTATTGCTGAAAGTGGGGATGTGTGCGCATTTTCAATTGTAACCACACTTAATTTTAATTTATCTCAAAAATTTTATGTTGTTAAAAAAGACGGAACAGAAGTAAAGAAACAAGAATTTTTATACCAAGATAATGACAAAAGTCATTTTCCAAAAATCGATTCAATTTTAGTACGTGAATCTGGTGATTTTTATGCTGTTTCATATAAAGAGTACCATCCGACAATAACTGAATATACTCCGGGATTAGGTTATATAGTCAAAATATCAAAGATAACTGGTGAAATTTTATGGACAAATCAATCGCAACTTGATAAAAAAACAAAAATGTACAATTTTTCAAAAGTAATCAGCATTATTGAAAAAGAAAATATGATACTTTTAGGGAATACAATAAAAACGGATGAAACAAAAAAAGCAGATGAAAAAACGAACATTGTTTTTCCACAAGTTACGGTGATTAAAAAATCTGAGTTAGTAAATAATTCATTATTTTTAGAATATGAAAATTATGAAGCTATCAATTTAGAGCAAATTACAGATGCGAGATATGTATTAACAATACAGAGTGTAAAAAATAAAGAAGATAAAAAGGAAATTATCTTGAATGAAAAATACGAAGAGCAAAAGGGTGAAACAAAATTAAGTGTAGAAAAACAAAAGGAAAGTTTAAAAACAAAGACAAATCAAACAGTAGAAAGCAAGAAAACTGAAAATTCAAATTCTCAAGCATCAGAAAACCAAATAATATTAGTAACGCTCCTTTTAGTTGTAGCTATAACAGGTGGAATTATTATATATTATTGGTTAAAACGAAAAAACAAGAAATAATTTTTATTTACAGATAGATGCTGAATATGATATGATAGACAAAATATGCAAATAAACATTGATAAAGAAGTAGTAGTAGCATCCTATCTTTTACAGAGAGTCATTGGTGGTGGAAAATGATAAAGAAATGCTATGAATTCGTCTTTGGAGTTTGACTTTGTAAAGCAATTGCAAAAGAGTCCGGGTTGTTCCGATAGCGACAAAAGAGTTTAGGCATGTTCTAAATTCAGGTGGTACCATGCGAAGCATCCTGATTTCAGGATGCTTTTTGTTATTTAGGAGGTAGAAATATTGGAAAATTTACAATCTTTAAAAGATGAGTTATATGAAAAGTTACAAGATGTAACAGATTCAGAACAGTTAAAGCAGTTGAAAGTTGATTTTTTAGGAAAAAAAGGTCCGATTGCAGAAGCGATGAAAAAGATGCGCGAGTTATCTGAAGATGCAAAGAAAGAACTAGCAAAAGTTGCAAATGAAACAAGAGATACATTGACTGCGATGCTTGAATCAGCTGAAGAAGCAATTAAAAATAAGGAACTTGTAAAGAAATTTGAAAAAGAGAAGATAGATGTAAGCTTAACTCCTTCAGTTCGCAGTGGATTTGGTCATCCACTCATGGAAATGATCGAAGAAGTTTCAAATATTTTCCGTACAATGGGATTTGAAGTTGTTGACGGTCCAGAAATAGAAACAGATTATTATAACTTTGAGGCATTGAATCTTGATAAAGATCATCCTGCTCGTGATATGCAAGATTCATTTTATATCAATCCTGAATTATTGCTCCGCACACACACTTCAAATGGTCAAATTCGAGGGATGGAGAGTCGTCAAGACTCAGATTCAGTTCGTGTACTTTCTCCAGGGAGAGTGTATCGTAGAGATGATGATGATGCAACGCATTCACATCAGTTTATGCAAATTGAAGGTATCTTAATAGACAAAGACATATCACTTGCTCATCTAAAAGGGACATTTGATATTGTGTTAAAAGCTTTGTTTGGTGATGAACGAGAAATTCGTCTACGTCCTTCATATTTCCCATTTACAGAACCGAGTGTTGAGGTTGATGTTTCGTGTGCTAAATGTGGCGGAAGTGGATGTAATATTTGTAAAGGAACAGGTTGGATTGAAGTGTTAGGATCTGGCCTTGTTCACCCAAATGTTTTAAGAGCAGGCGGATTTGATCCAGAGGTATATACAGGATATGCATTTGGAATGGGTGTTGAGCGTCTTGTAATGTTGAAATATGGTGTTGAAGATATTCGTCATTTCTATACAAATGATGTTCGATTTTTAAAACAATTTAATAAAGAGGTGAAATAGATGTATTTATCAAGAAAGTGGTTATCAGAATTTTTAGATGTAAATGTAAGTTCAAAAGAACTTGCTGATAAGATGTCTATTTCAGGACTTGAGGTTGAAGGTTATGAATCTCTAATTCAAGTTCAAGGGTTAAAAGCAGGGAAAGTTATTGCATTGGAAAAGCATCCTGAAGCAGATAAATTAAATGTATGTCAGGTTGATGTTGGTAGTGAAGTGCTTCAAATTGTCTGTGGTGCAGCTAATGTTCATTTAGATGCGTATGTGATTGTTGCTCCAATCGGAACAAAATTACCAGAGATTGAAATTAAAGCAGCTAAATTACGCGGTGTGGATTCAAATGGAATGCTTTGCTCACTTCAAGAGTTAGGTCTTGACGAGAAATTTGTTGCTGAAAAATATAAATCAGGTATCTATCTCTTTGATGAACCTGTTGAATTAGGCGGAAATCCAATTGAATTATTACAACTCGATGATGAAGTGCTCGATATTTCAATTACACCAAACCGTGCTGATGCACTTTCAATGTTTGGACTTGCTTATGAGGTTGGTGCATTGTATAATCAAAAACCAAATTTTCCTGAAGTATCAATGTATACAGAGGGGAAATGGTTTGATGTGAAGCTTGAAACGGAAACATGTCCTGTTTATTACGCAGGAAAAGCATCGAATGTTGTAATTAAGGAATCACCAATGTGGATGCAAGCTTATTTAATTGCAAATAATATTCGTCCAATTAGCAATGTTGTAGATATTACAAACTATGTTATGTTAGAAACTGGACAACCACTACATGCGTTTGATTTTGAAACATTACAAGGTGGAATTACTGTCCGAAATGCTAGAGAAGGTGAGGTTCTTGTTACACTTGATGAAAAAGAGCGCAAACTCGAAACGACAGATACAGTAATTACAGATGAAAGAGGACCGATAGCACTTGCTGGTGTAATGGGTGGAATGGAAACCGAAGTAACAGATCAAACAAAAACGATTTTACTTGAATCGGCGTACTTTAAGGATGTTGCAATCCGTAAGACAGCGAATAAATTTAACCTACGAAGTGAGTCAAGTTTAAGATTTGAAAAAATTGCTGATCCAGCAATGACATTGTTTGCTTTAAAAAGAGCTTTGGATTTACTTGAAAAGTATGCAGATGCGACCATTGAAAGAAGTTATGTTAAAGTAGGAAATATTGCAACAGAAGGAAAACAAATTGCGATTACAACACAGTTTATTTCTAAAAAAATAGGTGTTGAATTTCAAACTTCTGAAATTGTAGATATTCTTGCAAAACTACAACTAGAAACAGTTGTAAATGGAGATGAACTTATGGTTCATGTACCAACAAGAAGACAAGAAATAACAATCAAAGAAGATATTGTAGAAGAAGTTGCAAGAATTTATGGACTTGAAAATATTCAAGGTGTTTTACCACATCTTTCGAGTCAAGTAGGTGAATTATCATCACTTCAAAAGGTGAAAAGAACATCGAAACAACTATTAGAAGCAGCAGGGTATCAAGAGTTTGTGAGTTATTCTCTCGTTGATGAAAAATCGAAAGAATTAGTGATGATACCTGACTTAGAAAAGAAAAAAGGTTATCAATTGATGTCACCACTTTCAGAAGAACGAGCATACTTCCGAAAAAGTACAGTAGCGAGTTTGTTAGAAGTTGTTAATTACAATGTGTCACGCCGACAACTTGATGTATTTGGTTATGAAATTGCTCAAATTCACACATTTGAAACAAATGAAAATAGTGTTGATGTAGAAACGGTGTTGAGTATTGTTGGCAGTGGAAAAGTTATTTCACAAACACCGAAAACGCAAGCCAAAAATGTTGATTACTATGATTTACAAGAGCAAATCATACGTTTATTAAATCAATTTCAATTATTTGATGTTCGATTTAAAGCAGTAGATAGTAAAGTGTTACAACCAGGAATTGCAGCAGAAATTATCGTAAATGATGATGTTGTCGGGACACTTGGGAAAGTTGATCCACGTGTTGCAGTGCAACACAACGTTAAACAAGCTGTATTTGTAGCAGAGTTTTCTTTGACGAAACTTGTAAGAGAAATAGAGAAAGACTCGAGTATTCAATATATTCCAGTTACTAAATTTCCAGAAATAGAACGTGATTTAGCATTTGTTATTAAACGTGATATTGAAGTTGCAAATCTCGTTCAAACAATAAAAACAGCAGCTCAAAGTATAACATTAAAAAACGTTGTTGTATTCGATATATACGAAGGAGAGCGAATCGCATCAGATGAGAAATCAATAAGCATTCGTCTTCATTTCTCAGACTCGATTGAAACGATGACAACAGAACAAATTGATGAGATTGTAGAGAGAATTATAACACAGGTAGAAACAACGTTTAACACAATTTTTAGAAGATAATTTATTTTTATCGAAAATATAGAAAAACCTTTCAAGTACAGTGTTTTTTTGATAGAATATAAGATGAGAATGAATTATATTAGTGGAGGTAAAAAATGGAAGATTTCCAAATGAATATATTGAAAAACGGTGACGTAATCGAAGGTGAAGTTATCGTTGTAACACCAACTTATGCATACTTAAATGTAAACTATATGATGGATGCACTTTTAGAATTGAAAAACTACTCATATGATAATGTAGAAGATTTAACAAAAGTTTTAAAAGTTGGAGAAAAAGTAAAAGTTGCAGTAGTGCGTCTTGGTGAAGAAATGCTTGTAGTATCACGTACTGTCCTAGAAAGACAAGAACGTCTTGAAGGCTTAATGAAGCAAGCTGAAGAAAAGGCTGTTATTACAGTATCTTTCAATGAAGAAACAAAAGGTGGACTTGTTGGTCGATACCAAGGCGTTCGTGTATTTATGCCAAAATCACAAACAGACGCTCGCCGTGTAGAAGATTTCCAACCGTATGTGAATACACCATTAGAAGCTCGAATTGTGGAATTTGATGGACGTAAAAATCAATTATTAGTTTCACACCGCCAAGTTGTTGAAGAAAAACGCGAAGTTATTTTAAATGAATCAATAAAAAACTTTAGCTTGGAAAGTGTTATTCCTGCAAAAGTTGTTGCTGTACAAGATAATGGTGCAGTTCTAGAGGCATTCGGAATGGAAGTTTGGTTACCAGGTCGTGAAGTTTCATATCACAGAGCACTTACACCAAGTGATGTATTAAAAGTTGGTGAAGAAATTTCAGTTAAAGTAATCACAATTAATCCAGAGCGTAAAAATGTTGTTGTTTCGAAAAAAGCAATTGAAAAGACACCATGGGCAATTGCTATGGAAACTTTTAAAGTTGGAAATACAATTACAGGAAAAGTTGTTGATGTTATTACAGCTGGTGCAATTGTTGAAGTAAGCCAAGGCGTAACAGGACTTGTACATGTTTCAGAATATAGTTATGATCGTACAAAAAAATTAGCAAGCAACGTTAAAGCTGGTGATGAAGTACGTGTTAAAGTACTTTCAATTGAAGAAGAAAAGCACAGAATTTCACTTTCAATTAAACAACTTGAAGCAAGCCCTTGGTCACAAATTGCAGAATCGATGAAAATTGGTGATGTTGTGAGTGGTGTTGTTAAACGAGTTACAGATCGAGCAGCTTTTGTAGAAGTTTCACCACTTGTTGAGGCGATTCTTCCAGTTTCAGAAGCGACAATCGCTCGTGTTTCATCAATGCGAGATGTGTTGAGTGAAGGTGACACAGTTGAAGCTCAAATTATTGATTTCAAACCAAATAGTGAAAAAATGGAATTAAGTATTTTAGCAAAAGAAGTAGCAGCAGAAAGAGCAGATTTTGAACAATATCAAAATAAGCAAGCTGCAACAGCAAGTGAAGAAATTACAAATAGTATTGCAGAGCAATTACAATCATTAAAATAAGCAATAAGGTCGATATTATCGACCTTATTATGCCATAGAGGAGTGAAAAGATGGGCTATCAAGCACTCTATCGTAAATATCGACCTAAAACATTTCAAGAAGTATATGGGCAAACATCCGTTGTTGATACACTAAAAAACATTATCGAAAGTAATAATACGACGCATGCGTATCTTTTTTCAGGACCAAGAGGGACGGGGAAAACAACACTTGCGCGAATTTTTGCTAAAGGATTACAGTGTACATCTGATAATAAACCGTGCTGTAAATGTCAGTCGTGTCTCGATGCAGAACGTGGAATTCATAGTGATATTATTGAGATGGATGGTGCCAGTAATAATGGTGTTGATGAAATCCGTGATTTGCGTGAAAAGATGAAATATGCACCAACAACATCAAAGTATAAAATTTATATAATTGATGAGGTTCATATGCTGACAACGGGAGCTTTTAATGCATTGTTAAAGACATTAGAAGAACCGCCAGAACATGTTGTTTTTATGATGGCAACAACGGAATTGTATAAAGTTCCTGCAACAATTTTATCTCGATGCATGCGTTTTGAATTGCAAGAATTATCAGATGACAACCTTGTTAAAGGTTTAACAGGTGTTGTTGAAAATGAGCAATTGCAAGCGGATGGAGATGCGTTAAAACTCATTGCTAAAGAAGCAAAGGGTGGTTTTCGCGACAGTTTAACATTGCTTGAACAAGTGATTTCATATGCGCACCACGAACGATTGACACTCAAACTTACACAAGAAGCACTTGGTGGGATAGATGGCGAAGATATTCGGTTATTTCGTCAAGCGTTGTGTGGTAAAGATGTACAATCGGCATTTTCAATTATGGATCGTGTTGATCATACAGGGAAAAAAATCGATGATTTTATTGAGCAATGTGTTCAGAGTATTGTACAAGATGAAAATTCAAAAGTAGAAGAAATTTCTGCGACGAAAGCATTGTTAAAAGGTTTGAGAAATTATCGTTATTACCGACAAGGTGCACTTGCGATAAAAGCAGAAGTTCTCCAATTTATGAATAAAGATTCACGTTTAGCGCAATTAGAAAAAGAACTTGCACATTTACGTGGGGAGACAAAGGGTGGAGAAGTAACACCACCTGTAGAATCTATTCGCCAAGAGGTAGTTGAGAATACGGTACAAGAAAATATCATCGAAGAACAACCGGAGCCGGTAGAAGATATTAAGCCAATTGCATTGGAAGTTTATCACGAAAAATCTATAGAAGAAAAAGAAGAACAACCACCGGCATTTTTAAAAGTTCACGGTGCTACTAAGGAAAGCACAGTTGAAGATATGAAAACGCGCAATGATATTTATAAGTCAATTTTAAAAGATACACAAATGCAAGAAGCAATGAGTGGTGAGCCTTTAACGCTCATGCGTGATGAGATGACAAAAGAAGCGCTTGAAAATTTTAGTGAAAAGAATATATTTCAAGAAATTGAAATTACAAATGAAAATAAAGGAACTGTTCCTGTTGTTTCTCAAGATATAGTTCAAGAGATAACACCAAATCAAAACTTAATGCGAGTGTTGATAGAAGCAGCTCTTTTTCCTGAAAAAAGCCCAATTAAATACATAAAAAGACGCTGGATTTTACTCCAATCGCTACCAGGTAATTATTTTACAAAATTACTTGAAGATACAGAAGTGAGAGCAGCATCGGAAAATGTAGTTGTTATTTCTTGTTATCTTGAATCGGTTAAGCAAGAATTAGAAAAAATTGATGTTCGATTTGAAGTAACAAAAATTATAAAAGAAAATTTGAAAATAGATATGCCGTATATCGTTGTTACAGAAAATGAATGGTTGAAAACAAGAAGTCTTTTTGTGGAACAATGGAAGCAAGGTGTTATCGATGAAGATACACTTAAAGCTTATCAAGCAAATGAACAACAAGATCCAGGTATTGTTGAAGGTCAAATTGGCTTTGATATCGAGGAAATGGAATCACAAGAAGCTGAAAGTGTACAAAAAGCAAAAGCCTTATTTGGCGATATAGTTGAAGTAGTATAGGAGGAATAAAAATGAATATCCAAGGTATGATGAAACAAGTTCAGAAAGCTCAAAAGGAAATGGAAAACGCTCAAGCTGAGATTGATGCAAGTATTTTTGAAGGGAGTGTAGGTGGAGTTGTTACAGTTCGCTTATATGGAACCAAAAAGATTGAATCTATTGATATAAAAGATGAAGCACTTGAAAGTGGAGAAGAAGTAGCTGAGCTTTTAACGATAGCGCTTAATCAAGCAATGGATAAAATTGATGCTCAAATAGAAGAAAGAATTGGAAGCCTTACAAAAGGCATGAGCATTCCAGGATTGTTTTAAAAGAGTATGATAAAATTTGTTAAAAGTAAACGCAAGTTTGTATTTTATTACTTAATTGTTAATATTATTTTAGTCATGATTTTATTCATGACTTTTAGTTCGTTTCCAAACTATGGTACAGTAAGTGTTAAAAAAGGACAACCACATATAACGAAGCTAGATACAACAATGGAAATTTTAGCTGATGGAAATACGGTTGTTACAGAAAAAATGGATATTCGAGGCATAAAGAATGGAACATTTTTATACGATCATTCCTTTTCATCAAAAGATGAAACAATCGATGAATCAAGTGTAAAAGTACTGGAAGGACAAGCCAAACTAACACCAACGTATGAAAAAAAAGAACAAATGACAATAGTAAAATTAAAACTTGAAGAACTAACAACAGGTGACAACACAATTTCAATACAATATAAAATAAACGGAATTGTGAAACGTCTTCGAGATGGTCAATTATTTCAATTTAATCCATGGACAAGTAAAGATGTAGACGTAGTTGATGCAACGTTTAAAGTGATTTTTCCACAAAATTTACCGGATACATTAAAGGTGTATACCGCAGGGTCACTAAGTTTAACCTATGAAAAAGAAAATACGAAAACAATCTATACGGAAGTAGCAGCAAGAAACCATCAAGTAAATACATATGAATTACGTGTTTGGGATAATGTGTCGTTTATTCAGAAAGAAACTGCACTGGGACGAACAACATTTAGAAGTGTGGACGATGTTGAAGAAGATATCAAAAGTCAAATCAAACAAGTTCAACTTGAAAATCAAAAATACCATATGTTCCAATATTTTTTACGAATTATGTACATCATAATTAGTGCTATTGTGACAATTACATTTGGAATATTGCTCTTGTCAAATCTTATTGAAACCCAGAGCTTGAAAAAATATCTCCGATTTGAATTTGCACCGAGTCGTCTAGGACCAGGGAGTGCGGGGAAACTTGTTCAAACAAAAAGCATAGGTTTAGATTTAGAAAGTGCAATTCGCGCAGGTGTTTTATATATGGCAACTAAAGGACTTATTTCATGTCAAAAAGACAAGATGAGTTTACAGTTGAAAAAGAAAAAAGATACGGATCTTGATGAAATTGAAGAAATAACAGCGTTACAAAAGTTTTTATTTGCTGATAAAACATCCACTGTGTTGCAAAAAGAAGTAACAAATCTTGAAATGACAAGTCGAAAGACAATGTATTTTTTCAATTATCGAAAACAAATAGAAACGATTGCTCATGATTATCACGGAAATAAAGAAAAGAAAAATCATCGTAAAGCAAGTATGTTGAGATATATGAAGACAGAACTCTCACTTTTGGTAGCGATTGTTATCGAATTACTATTATTTTTAATTTTACAAATGTCAGGAAATCATTCAGCATATATTGGATATATTGGTTTTGAGTTTATTATGGTAGGAATAGCGCTGGTGGCTATTATCATTATTCCTACAAGCTATTACTTCTCACAGAAAAACTCAATAAGTGAAGTCAATTTCGATGCACTAAGTGAATGGCAATATTTTAGAACATTCCTCTTCAACAAGAAATTAGTGCGTGAGCAATTGATGGAATCAGATGAGCAATGGCGTGAATTTCTCATGTATGCTTGCGTATTTGGAGCGGAGAAAGTTGTACTTTCGGCGATGAAAAGCGCCTGTCCTGAACATTACAACACAGTTATGCACGGAAGTGCAAAAATGATACTCAATACACCAGAAGGATATTTTTCATATACTGTAAAATAGAGGTTGGATATTAGATGAAACAAATGCTGAAATCTATTGTTATTATGTCACTTGTTTATATTCTTGCAATCACAGGAATATTATTTATTGTGCATGATATTTCTAGTAATGGTTATAATCCGTATGGAGTATCGTGTGGAAAGACATGCTTTAAAAATTTAAATGTCCAAGTAAAATTAAATCAAGATGGAAGTGCGAATTTTGTTGAGCAATTTCAAGCATATAGAGAAAAAAGTGGTGAATATGTTTATCTTGAACACTATTATAATCACCAATATGGAGAATATATCGATAAGTCTTCAATAAAACTCGATAGTGGAAATGGACAATTAAAGCCTGAGATAACTATGTATGGTGAGAAGCAAAGTGTTAAATTTAAAATATTCTCTTCATTTGTAGGAACTAAAACGTTTAAGTTCAGTTATACGGTGAATGGTTTTGTTAAACAACT
>JBOFHN010000016.1:0-42176 GCA_051649665.1 Culicoidibacterales bacterium | reverse complement strand
ACTCCATGTTTCTCAAAAAAGGCATGTGATTTTTCTAATTGTTCAGGCTTGATGATTTTCTTAAAAAATTTAGTCGATAATATCTTTTCACCAAAAAATTGACCGATAAAATAGTTAACAGTATTTCCGATAAATGCAGCCGTAATACAAGTGAACAATACAGCAATAACATTAAAATCGGTCGTTGCTTTCGCACTGAGTGCTCCGGCAGCAAACAAAAGTGAATCACCTGGTAAAAACGGCAAGAAAACAAGTCCTGTTTCTGAGAAAATAATACTCCACAAAATCCCAAACGTCCATAATCCATATGATTGAATCATCGTTTCTAAATGACTATCAATGTGTAAAATAAAATCAAAAATAAACTTTATAAATTCCATATATTAAATAACCTCCATTGCTATTTCACTGTATTATAGCATAATACCTCTTGACATAAAAAAAAACGCACTTGCATGCGGTTCATGTTTATTAAAATGGGGCGGCTGACGGGAATCGAACCCGCGAATGTTGGAACCACAATCCAATGTGTTAACCACTTCACCACAACCGCCATATATGTCTGAGTGTAACTTTGACACTCAAACATTATAACTTTATTTCTAGCAAATGTCAAGACATTTTATGAATTTTTAATATCATAAAAAATATTCATAATATTTTCTTGACGTCCCATGAATTTCGCTTTAAGCGTGTTGAATTTTCGATAATTTTCTTCATTGAGTAATTCAATGTAGTTATATAGAAATTCATATTCATGCGATTTCAAATACTCAGACGTAAAGTATGTTTCACAAATTTTATCACATAATTTGTAAAATAAATTTTCTTTTTTGTTTGGTGTTAAGCAAAGTGCTCCCATCAAGACAATTTCCCCATATGAATATTGTGATTGTCCTTTTTGGAATGACTTGTAGAAAAGTTCAAGACCTTGTTTGTACATATCCGCATTAATTACGCGTAAATAGTCACTTACTACTACATATTTTCCATATATATCCTGTTGTAAAACAATGTTCAGTTCACTAAACGCATCACTTTTGATATATGTTTCCATTCTTGATAATAACATTTCTGCATGTTCATCTGCTTTTAATGATTCTTTGTTGTATTGAATTTTAAAGAAATCGAACTCGTCACATAGCGTAACATACTCGTTGTATTGATCCGTTGCAATCGTTCTCAATCCGTCACGAGTACTGTAATCAATGTATCCTAAGTCAATTAAAATTTTTGTAAAGTCGTCAATATTAATCTGGTTGAAACTCACTTCAAAGTTTCTGAGCGTATTTGGATGGCAAATGTGTGCTAAATCCTTACGTGAAATTTTTCGAGAAGTTCTCACTTCTTTGACAAGTGGTCCTATATTTGTTGTTACTTTGTTATCCATCATGCACCTCGAGTAAATAATTATTTTGTTGTTTCTCTATAATAACTCCCAAAAGTATCTAAATCACGAATAATTTTCTCTAATTGCATCCCTATATTTGTCAATTTGTAGTACGTCACGTTTTCTTTTTCACACCTAGAAATAATTTGCATTCTTTCTAGCTCTTTTAGACGGGTTGATAAAGTTTTCGGGCTTATCCCGATAAGTGATTTTTCAAGTTCACTATATCGCCGTCCGCCCTCGATTAAGTCACGAATAATAACCATTGTCCACTTTTTAGAAAGTATATCTATGGCTAATTTAATATTGCAATGTTCATTACACACTTGCTTACAAACTTCATCCATCTTAATTTTTACGACCCTCTCTTACATTTGTAAATTTCATTATTTCAAGTTTAAAAATCAATACTCTACCACCTTAATTTCAAAAAATTGGTATTAATTAAAGCGATAAGAAAAATTCTCATCGCTTTAACACGTTTTATCGGCGTAAACCAAGTTTATCAATAAGCACACGATAACGGTTGATATCTTTTCCACGTAAGTAGTTAAGAAGTCGACGACGTTGTCCT
Source organism: Culicoidibacterales bacterium (assembly GCA_051649665.1). Lineage (GTDB taxonomy): Bacteria > Bacillota_I > Bacilli_A > Culicoidibacterales > JBOFHN01 > JBOFHN01. The sequence continues at coordinate 40,212 of JBOFHN010000016.1, read as the reverse complement.
ACCATTTTTAATAATCCTCTACGAGAGTGGAAATCATGAATGTGTGTCTTAAAATGCTCATTAAGCGTATTAATTGATTCCGTTAAAAGTGCGATTTGCACCTCTGGTGATCCAGTATCTCCTGGTTTTACACCAAACTCTTTAATAATTTCATCTTTACGTGTTTTTGAAATTGCCATTTTACTACCTCCATAGTTTTGAAAATTCAGTCTAAACTAAGTATTCGCTGGAGAACGAGATACCTTGTATAAACTATAGTCGTAATATACCACATATTCTTTATCTTTTCAACACTTTTTCTTCCATTTTTCTCTGAAAATTGGTATGATACTAGTGGTGATATAAATGAAATTTGTATATAAAAAACAATTAAATGACTATTTTTACAATAATAATATGGAATATCTTGAGAACGTGGATAAAAGTCTACATATCCGCGCTCGTGATATTTTTATTTGCCTACAGCAAAAAAATATGCTTAAATCTTCCATTTTATTCCTCATTGGGCCAGGTCACAATGGAAAATTAGCACTAGAAATCGCTCGTTTATGTGCAATTTCACATATTCGGGTACATCTCTTTTTAGCACAAAGTACACCTTCTAAAGATGAAATCATTTCATCTTTCCGAAACAATGTGGATTTTGTGCAAATTTACAACGATTTGAACACTTCACATTTTCAAGCACTCTTCACTTCTGATACACAAATTATTGACGGCCTCTTTGCAACTGGTATCAGTTCGAAATTGGACGAACATTACAGTTCAATCATCGAATATGTAAATACCCATGCACACGGTGACATACTATCTCTTATTTTGCCTTCTGGAATGAAGAATACAAATCATGTCAACACGTTATTTATTCAGGCATCTTACGTTATTACACTTGATTTTGCACTTATTACACTTCTTACAAATCATTATCCAATTCGTAAAATAATATGTATTCCATCTTCACAGAAAAAACCGAAGATGAAAATGGATACTCACGTCTTCACCAACATCCCCAAAACATTCAAACCTTCTCTCAACATTTCTTCGCATAAACACAATCGAGGAACAATCTTTTCGTTTGGTGGAACTGAATATTTTGGTGCAAGTATTCTAGCACTTAAGGCAATGATGAAAATTAACGCCTGCATGGTTCATCACTTTGGCGATAGTCATGGAAAATACGCTCTACTCACTGCAGTTCCAGAAATCATTTTTCATGACATTAACTCGACACTCGTAAATGAAATACCGGCTTCAAATATTCCGTCATGCGCAGTATTAGGATTCGGAGCAAGAGATGCATCTCAACTTTTGAGTCATTATCACTTTCTTTCATCATTTGCTCACTCCTTTCCAATCATCCTCGATGCTGGTGCACTTGATATGCTTCCGAGTATTACAAATATTGATTCTGAAATCCCTTACCACCATCCACTCATCCTTACACCACATATTGGTGAATTTGCTCGAATGAATAATACTTCTATTAAAAATATACTTCGCGATAAAATTCGATTTGCGCAAAATTTTGCAAAAGATCACAATGTTATTCTCGTTTTAAAAGGTGATCAAACACTCGTTACCGATGGCATTCAAACATGGGTCAATCCAGCTGGGAATCCAATTTTAGCTACACCAGGTAGTGGTGATGTGCTCAGTGGCGTCATCGCCGCACATCTTGATCACACAATCACTCCAGATAATTTATTCAGCCGTGTTTGTCAAGCTGTATTCAGACATTCAAATGCTGCTGATATCCTCGCAAAATCAAATGATAATATTACAGCTTCAATGCTCATTGAACAATTATAAAAGCCAACCCTTCAAATTGAAGGGCTGGCTTTTTTCTATTTTGTCGCAAGATAAATTTCGTTTGCTACATCCCAATTCAACACATTCCAAAATGCTTGAATATAGTCTGGACGTTTATTTTGATATTTTAAGTAATATGCATGTTCCCATACATCGAGTCCTATAATCGGTGTTTTCCCGAGTTCAAGCGGTGTATCTTGATTTGCCGTTGATAAAATTTCTAATTTTTTCGTTTTGTTGTCAACAACGAGCCATGCCCATCCTGATCCAAAACGCGTAATTCCAGCTTTTGAAAATAGATCTTCAAAATTCTCGGCACTACCGAATACTTCTGCAATTGCTTCTTGTAATTCAGTCACTTCACCGCTATATCCTGGTTTCAATAGTCGCCAGAAAAATGTGTGGTTAAAATGTCCACCACCATTATTGCGAACTGCCATTCTAATCGATTCTGGTACATCATTTAAATGACTTACTAATTGTTCAATTGATTTTTCAAACAACTCCGGTGCTTGTTCAAGTGCTGCGTTTAAATTCGTCACGTATGCATTATGATGCCGTGAGTGATGTATTTCCATCGTCAGCGCATCAAAATGTGGTTCAAGTGCTTTATAATCATATCCAAGTTCTGGTAATTGAAACATAATCATTCTCCTTATAATAAGTTTATATATTTATTATACGATATAATTATTGTTTTTGTATGTGATTTGCAAATTTTTTTTTAAATTGTTACAATTTAGTACATAGTAGACTATGTGAGGAGATCTTTATGATTCATCGTAAACAGACACGACCAGTTATGGTTGGGAATATACAAATTGGTGGAAACAATGAAGTTGTCATTCAAAGTATGACAACGACAAAAACACGCGATATTGAAGCGACAATCGCTGAAATCAAACGATTGGAAGAAGCTGGTTGCCAAATTGTTCGCTGTACTTGTCCAACGTTGGAAGATGCACAGGCCATTGCTGAAATTAAAAAGCATACAAAAATGCCGGTCGTTGCAGATATCCACTTCAATTATCGTATGGCACTTGCTGCAATTGAAGCTGGTGCTGATAAAATACGTATTAACCCTGGAAATATCGGAAAAGATGAAAATGTTAAAAAGGTCGTTGAAGCGGCAAAAGCAAAAAACATTCCTATTCGCATCGGTATTAATGCCGGTAGCCTTGAAAAACACATTCTTGATAAATACGGTTATCCAACAGCAGAAGGAATGCTTGAAAGTGCAAAATATCATGTCCAAATTCTTGAAGATTTAGATTTTCATGATATTATCATTTCAATGAAAGCATCAAACATTGATCTTGCGATCAATGCATATAAACTTGCTGCTGAGACATTTGATTATCCACTTCATCTTGGAATTACAGAGTCTGGAACACTTCAATCTGGAACAATCAAATCATCAGCTGGCCTTGGTGTATTATTATATCTTGGTATCGGAAATACAGTTCGAGTATCCCTTACTGCTGATCCAGTTGAAGAAATTCGTGTTGCAAAATCATTATTAAAAGATTTCGGTCTCGCTTCAAATGTTGCTACGCTTATTTCATGTCCAACATGTGGACGTATTGAAATCGACCTCATTTCAATTGCTAAGGAAGTTGAGGACTTTTTGGAAACAATTCCGCACAACATCCATGTTGCAGTACTTGGTTGTGCTGTAAATGGCCCTGGTGAGGCAAAAGAAGCTGATATTGGTATTGCTGGTGCTCGAGGTGAGGGATTACTCTTTAAAAAAGGAGAAATTGTCCGAAAAGTTCCAGAAGCAACAATGGTAGAAGAACTAAAAAAAGAAATTCTCGAAATCGTTCGCGAGCGCGAAGCACAGAAGGAGCAATAAACATATGCGTTACTTACTCGGAGCACTCAGACGTGCAGATGCTGATTTTAATTTAATCGAAAATGGAGATGTTATAGCTGTTGGTGTGAGCGGTGGAAAAGATTCTATCGCTCTTCTCTACGCGCTTCATCTTTACAAGAAATTCTCAAAGAAACAATTTGACATTGTCGGTATTACCATGTCATTTGGATTTGATGGTATGGACTTCACTCCTGTTGTCGAATTTTGTCAAGCACATGAAATTCGATATCACATTGAGCCTACCCAAATGAGAGAAATCTTAGAGGCAAATAAAGATGACAAAGGACGTTTACCTTGTTCTCTTTGCTCAAAATTCAAAAAAGCAATTATGATTTCATCAGCAAAAGAGCAAGGTGCAAATAAATTTGCATTTGGTCATCATGCAGATGATGCGATTGAAACACTCGTTATGAATGCTGTTTTCAACGCTAAACCTGCAACATTTAAACCAAAAATGCACCTCACTCGTGATGATATGACAATGATACGTCCTTTTGTCTATGCCTATGAAAAAGAAATTCTCAGTGCCGTTAATCGACTTGAACTCCCTGTTGTTCCAAGTACATGTCCAATGGATAAACATACAAGTCGTGAAGATGTAAAACAGATGCTTGATTCTTTATACAAACGATATCCACATGCACACAAAAACTTCTTGCATTTGCTTAGTAATCAAAAAGACTTAATGCTTTGGCAACAAGAAACACAAATTGAAAAATAAAAGCAACGATTTCTCGTTGCTTTTTATATTTAATGCATTATTTGAAAAATTTCTTCACTTTTGAAAATATTCCTTCACTATCATAATCAACCGCATTTTCAAATTCTTCAAGTAAAGCAATTTGTTTTTTATTAAGATTTTTAGGAACACTTACATTAATCGTCACATATTGGTGACCACGACCTGCAACACCTTTATTTCTCCATAAAAATTGTTTCCCTGTTGGGGTTCCAGCTGGTATTTTCAGTTCCCCTTTTCCTGTCAATGTTGGAACTTCAATTGTTGCACCAAGTGTTGCTTGTCCAAAAGTAACTGGTATTTCACAATATATGTCATTTCCATCACGTGTGAAAAATTCATGTGCTTTCACATCAAACAAAAGATATAAATCTCCACTTGGACCACCATTTATACCTGCTTCACCTTGTCCTGAAACTCGCATTTGTTGACCGTTATCAACACCTGCTGGTATATTAATCTCAATTGTAGCAGAAACATGTACAGTTCCATTTCCATAACATTTGTGGCATTTTTTTGTAATGCTTTTTCCTCGTCCTTGACAACTGCTACATGATCGTTGTGTCTGGATACGGCCAAGCATTGTATTTTGAACAACTGTTTCCATACCACTACCACCACAAGTTGCACAAGTGTGTAAATCTTCTGGCGTTTCTGCTCCACTTCCATTACAATGATCACATGTTTCATTGTGTGATACTTTAATATCTTTTTTCGTTCCGAAAACAGCCTCTTCAAAACTCAACACTATACGTTGTTGTAAATCGTGTCCTTGGCGTGGAGCATTTGGGTTACTTCGTCCACCAAATCCGCCAAATCCACCGCCGAAGATATCACCAAAAATGTCACCAAAATCAAATCCATCAAAGCCTGAGAAGCCACCGCCTCCACCGCCTCCTGAAAATGCTGCGTGACCAAATTGATCATATTGTGCTTTCTTTTGATCATCAGAAAGGATTGCATATGCTTCTTGAATTTCTTTAAATTTATCTTCTGCATCTGCTTCTTTATTCACATCTGGATGATATTTTGCTGCAAGTTTTCGAAACGCTCTTTTTATCTCATCTTTTGAAGCACCTTTTGATAGCCCTAATACTTCATAATAATCTCGTTTATCCATGAATATACCCTTTCAACATAGGGATAAGAGCAAACAATGTTTGCTCTTATTCTCCTATTTATTTTTCTGTGAAGTCACCTTCTTCAACGTCTGGTTGTGCTGGTTGTTCTCCTGCTGCACCTTGGTTTTCATACATTTTTGCTGCAAGTTCATGTGCAACTTTTTCAAGGTCTGCTTTCACTGTTTTAATTTTCTCATAATCTTCTGCATCAAGTGCTGCTTGAAGTTCTAATTTCATCGCTTCAGCTTGTTGTTTTTGTGTTTCATCAGCTTTATCGCCAAGATCAGCAAGTGTTTTATCAATCATGAAAATCATTTGTTCAGCTTCATTTTTTAAATCAACTTGTTCTTTACGCGTTTTATCTGCTTCTGCATTTGCTTCTGCATCACGAACCATTTTTTCAATTTCTTCATCACTTAATGTACTTCCAGAAGTGATTGTAATTGTTTGTTCTTTGTTCGTACCAAGGTCTTTTGCTTTTACATTTACAATACCATTTGCATCAATATCAAATGTAACTTCAATTTGAGGTACTCCTCGTGGTGCTGATGGAATATCTCCAAGTTGGAAACGTCCAAGTGTTTTATTATCGGCAGCCATTGAACGCTCACCTTGTAGTACATGAATATCTACTGCTGGTTGGTTGTCTGCTGCTGTTGAGAACACTTGTGATTTTGATGTTGGAATTGTCGTATTACGCTCAATAAGTGGCGTCATTACTCCTCCAAGTGTTTCAATCCCAAGTGAGAGTGGTGTAACATCTAAAAGAACAACATCTTTAACATCTCCACGAAGTACTCCACCTTGAATTGCTGCACCCATCGCAACTACTTCATCAGGATTTACACCTTTTGATGGCTCTTTTCCAAGTTCTTTTTTAACTGCTTCAACAACAGCTGGAATACGTGTTGAACCACCAACAAGTAAGATTTTATCAATGTTTGATGCCGTCATGCTTGCATCTTTTAATGCTTGACGCACAGGAGTTAATGTTCGTTCTACAAGTCCATGTGTTAATTCATCAAATTTCGCACGTGAAAGTGTCATTTCAAGATGAAGTGGACCTGCTGCACCCATTGAAATAAATGGAAGTGAGATTTGTGTTGATGCTACTCCTGAAAGATCTTTTTTCGCTTTTTCAGCTGCATCTTTGACACGTTGCATTGCCATTTTATCTTGTGCAAGGTCAACACCTTGCTCTTTTTTGAATTCTGCAACAAGGTATTCCATAATTGCATTATCAAAGTCATCTCCACCAAGTTGGTTATCACCTGCTGTTGAAATTACTTCAAATACACCATCACCGAGTTCAAGGATTGAAACGTCAAATGTTCCTCCTCCAAGGTCATAAACAAGTACGTTATGATTTTGATCAGCTTTATCAACACCGTATGCAAGTGCCGCTGCTGTTGGTTCATTAATAATACGTTCAACTTCAAGACCAGCAATTGTTCCTGCATCTTTTGTTGCTTGACGTTGTGCATCATTGAAATATGCTGGCACAGTAATAACCGCTTTTGTTACTTTTTCTCCAAGATAATCTTCTGCATATCCTTTCATATATTGTAAAAGCATAGCTGAAACTTCTTGTGGTGTATATTTTTTTCCATCAATATCCACTTTGTAGTTTGCATCACCCATATGACGTTTAATTGACATAATCGTATTTGGATTTGTGATTGCTTGACGTTTTGCTGCATCACCAATAATACGCTCATCACCTTTAAAGGCAACAACTGATGGTGTTGTACGTGCTCCTTCTGGATTTGGGATAACTTTTGCTTCCCCACCTTCAATTACTGAGACACATGAATTTGTTGTCCCTAAATCAATACCAATAATTTTACTCATTGTAGTTCCTCCTAAATTAAAACTCTATTTATTATTTATATTTATTTTTTATTGACTTTAACCATCGCTGCGCGAAGTGTACGATCATGTAATGTATAACCTTTCATCATCGTATCAATAATCTCATCATCTTCATATCCATCAACACAATCTGTCATAATTGCTTGATGTCCATTTGGATTAAATGCTCCTGTTAACTCAACTTCTTGTAAACCTGCATTCGTTAATGCTGTAACCAATTGTTTTTGAATCATTTCAAAACCTTGGAAAAAAGCTTCTGTAGCTTCTGTCTTTTCAGCACTTGCAAGTGCATGTGTAAATCCATCAAGAACTGGTAAAAGTTCTGTCATAAGCCCTTGGTTCGCATATTTAAGTAATTGTTGTTGTTCTTCACGCATGCGGCGTTTAAAATTCTCAACCTCAGCATGCTCACGTAAAAATGCTTCTTCAAGTTCGCGAATTTTTGTATTTTTTTCATTTATTTCTTCTTCGAGTTGCGTTACTTTATCATTTGCTTTCTGCTCTTGATCAACTGCTTTCAACTCTTCTTTCAATTCTTCTGCTTTTTGAATATCTTCTTCACTTAAATTGAGTGTGAAATCATCTTGATTCAACTCTGAATGAAATTCGTTATTTCCCATCATTACCTCCTAGTAATTTGCAAGTTGTTTTGTTATATAATCCAAAAATGTCATCATTTCAGGATAATTAATTCGCATTGGTCCAAGAATCGAAAGCGTCGCAACACCTTGTAATTCATTAAATCCTTGCGTAATTAATGCACACGATTCAAATCCTTCTACTTCAATCTCGTCTCCGAGTTGAATGAAGACACCCTTTTTATTTGTTGGTATCAAATCATTTAAACCATCTTTCGACTCTAAAACTTTTAAAATTTGAGCAATATTTTCTGGTGCTCTCAATTCCGGATATCGAAGTAATTCTGATGCACCAACAACAAATTTTGTTTGTGTTGAAAGTTTATTGACAAGATTAACCAATACTTGATGAAAATAATCATAGTAAGCTATTCGCTCAATAAAAAGTGGTTTTAGTTCTGTTTCCAATTTACGAATAACACGTGGTAAGACTTCACCTTGGAGACGTTCTTGACACATCATTCCAATTTTATTTAGCACTTCTTCTGTCATATTTCCAATATAAGGGAAAATTTCAGTTTCCGTCTTTCCATCTTCTGTTTGCATAACAATCAATGATTGTGTTTCGGAAAGAGGTAAGACTTGAAGTTGATGTAATTTTCGGCTCATAACATTCGGGCCTAAATATACAACAGGACATTTTGTCATATTTGAAAGTAATCGAACAGCTTTTTCAACTACTTCTGAAAATAATTGTCCACGTTCAAATAGACTTTCTTGATTCACTAGGCGATTATATTCTTTATACTCACTCGGTGCAAACACATCAGTGTAAAAGCGATAGCCTTCACTTGATGGGACACGACCAGATGATGTATGTGTCTTCTCTAAATAGCCAAGTTGCTCAAGTGCAACCATTTCATTACGAATGGTAGCTGAACTGTATGGTAAATGATACGTCTTAATGAGATACTGTGATCCAACTGGTTGACCGCTTCCAACATAATCTTCAATTATTATTTTTAATATTTCAAGTTGTCTTTCAGGTATCATATCATCACCCCTTTTAGCACTCTGTCTATCGAAGTGCTAAATATATTATATCCCACTCTTTTTTTATTGTCAACAATTTTAATTGATATTTTTAAAAAGATATTTTCACATATAAAAATAAGAACACTCACAATGGAGTGCTCTTTCTAAATTATTCCAAAACTTCAAAATATGGAAACTCAATTGTTACTTCTGTGTCCACATTATATATGTTATCATTTGCTCGAATTTCTTCCCAGTCATATTTGGTGATATGATTCCCATTTTCATACACAACATGTAACAACGACTCAGGATGATACATACCAAGTGGTAACTTAGAAATGTTGACTGTTACAAATTTTCCACTTTTCTTCACTAAATCAAGTCTTCCTCGCTTACTTGATTTCCCGCGATCTGTAACCGGATCTTTATATACATCTGTGAATGTTCCATCAGCATGTTGAATAGCACTGCATTTGATTGCGAATTTATGTGTATCACGATTAATCGAGGAATGTTTATTCCCTTGCAAAAGTGCACCACCACAACCAAAAGCAATATTATCAACTGAAAATTTTTCTTTTTTCATCAATTTTAAAATATCGTAAATAACATCTTCACTCACTCCGTCACCTTGAATTAAGCGAATGTTGTTAAGTACTTTGAAACCTTTACTATTGACCTGATACCCAAACGCTTTGCTACAATGGCGGAGTGCATATAAAATGTTTGTCGCTGCGTCCCCACTATCAGGCCGCAATACAACAAGTCCATCACGATTCATAATCAATGGCTTTAATTCACCACAAATCATTGTGTCTATCGCCCTGAAAAAGTTATAACTATCTAAAACAAGTGATACAATCCCGGTTGGGTATTGCTCTAAAATATTGCGATATGCATCAATTTCGTGTTTTTCCGTCCAAGATGTAATCGTTGAATGTTCACTCGCTGGGATTGAAAAGCCCGGCATTGTCGTTGCATGATAATACTTCATTGCACCATAAGCACCTGCAATTGTATCCGTTCCTTTAAAATTCGTAAGATGCGCCATTCCACCGAGCATTGCACTTTCTTCACTCGAAACACCACGGTATCCAAAATCATGCAGTTTAAATGGTAATTCACTCTCGACATTATCTGATGTTTTTTCAGCGAATCCACGGATGATTTGTTTGATTTTATACGAATAGGTCCCTACAGTAATCGGATACCATACTTTCAACAACAGCGTTTCCGCCCATGTAACAATCCACGGCACTCTCTCGTCAGTTGATTCAATTGTCATCAATACATTGTGATTAGGAATGATTGCGCCTTCTTTTACGGCACGAATTCGAAGAGGCAGTTTTCCATCTAAATCTTTCGCAATATACATCCATCCATCAATATCTAAATCGATTCCATGTGCTTTACAGAAAATAACGGCTTCCTCAACCATCTCAACTGTTACTTTTTGCATTAGATATTCTTGAATATAGTATTGCAGACCAAAAAACTTTGTATAACCGTAAATACCACCACGACTCTCGAGATAATCATGCATATATATCATATCACTTGGATATTGTCTTGGTTGCGTCAATTTATAACTATCTGTTTGTAAAATAATGTTCATCTTAGTGACTCACTCTCTATTCAACTTCGAAAAAACACAGGTATACACCTGTGCCTTAAGATACGATATTAATAATTTCAACATTCACATCACCAACAACGATGTCGAAAATATATTGTAATTGTTCTTTAATCGTTTTTTGTACTTTACTCACAATTTCAGCTGCATTCACTCTACGTTCAATTTCGATTTTTAAATCAATGCTCACTTCACCATTTTCAATTTTATATTTCATATTTTTAGCAGCGACTTTATATAAATGCTGTGCATCTTTAGGTATACTTGTCCCACCAACACCATCAATTTCTAAAATTGACATGTAAAGTGCATATGGTAATGATAATGGATTAATCGCAATCGTTCCATGAGTATTATCTGGAAAGTAAATAAATTTTGTCGATTGTTTTTCTTTTTTCATATGTAATGCCTACTTTCTTGAAACATACTTCCCATCAAGTGTACTGATGATTAATGTTTCACCTTCTTCTATAAACATAGGTACTTGAACTTTGAATCCTGTTTCGAGTTCAACTGTCTTTTTCGCATTTGTAGCTGTATCACCTTTTACAGCTGGATCCGCCTGGATAACTTGCAATTCAACTTTATCCGGAAGCGTTACACCAAGAACTTCACTTCCAAACATCATGATTTTAACTTCCATATTTTCTTTTAAGAAGTTCAATTCAAATTCAATTTGTTTCTTTCTCAATTCAAGTTGCTCATATGTTTCATTGTCCATGAATACATACTCTTCACCTGTTGAATAAAGATATTGCATCGTCTTATGATCGATATGTGCTTTCTCCACTTTTTCACCAGCATTAAACGTTTTATCGACAACAGCCCCACTTCTCAAGTTGCGTAATTTTGAACGAACAAACGCTGCCCCTTTTCCTGGTTTTACATGTAAAAACTCAAGTACTTGAAAAAGATTTCCATCTACTTCAATTGTCATTCCTGTTTTAAAATCATTTACTGAAATCATAATTTCCTCCAAATTTATATTGCATGCCTATATTATAGCAAATTATCCTAATATTATCAATTCATCATTGAGTCTCATTAAATTTTCATGACCATCTTCCGTCACCAAAATATCATCTTCGATACGAACACCACCAACACCTGGGATATAAATTCCTGGTTCTACTGTAACGATCATACCAGGCTCTAAAATTGTCGTATCATGCATTGAAACACGAGGACTTTCATGAATGTCAATTCCTATACCATGTCCTGTACCATGACCAAAATATTCACCATATCCATGTTGACTAATATAATCGCGTGCAATTTTATCAATATCAAATGTTTTCATTCCTGGTTTAATTGCTTCAATCGCAAGACGTTTTGCTTCTCTGACAATATCGTATATTTCTTTTAATTGTTGATTTTGAATTTCACCAAGAAAAATTGTTCTTGTCATGTCAGATACATAACGATTATAATACGCTCCAAAATCAATTGTCACAATATCTCCATATTCAAGACATTTATCACTCGCAACACCGTGTGGTAATGCTGAACGAAGTCCTGATGCAACGATTGTTTCAAATGACATTCCACTTCCACCGAGTTTCTTTACTTGTGCAAGTGCCATTTCTGAAACTTCATTCTCACTCATACCAACTTTAATATGCTCGCATAAATATTGAAATGTTGATTCAATAATTTCAACTGCTTTTTTAACTTTTTGAACTTCTGCATCTGTTTTAATAATTCGCATTTGCTCAACAACATTTTCTGTGTGAAGAATGTTGTATTGCTCTGATTGAAGTGCATCTTTTTCATGAAGTGTCATATAAGAAGCTTCAACCATAAGTGCTTTCACGCCACATTCAGCAGCGAGTGTTTTAACAGCTCCATATATCGTTTGTTGTTTCTGGTTGACAATTTGAAATCCATTTGGCGCAACTTCAACTTTTGCTTGTTCAATATAACGGAAGTCAGTAATAAAATATGCTGCATCTTTTGTAATTAGCAGCGCTCCACTTGTCCCTGTGAAGCCTGATATATAATGTCTATTTGTCGCTGATTCAATAAAAAAGGCATCAGCATTTTGGTCACTTAAATATTTTTGAATACGTGTTACACTCATTGTAATACTCCTTTGATATAATCTATTGCTTGTATATAACTTTGTACGTTTAAACCTTGAAAATGAGAATCGACAACATCGCGAATAACTGAGTTATTCCGAAATGGTTCACGGGTTGTAATATCACTCAAATGCACTTCAACTTTTGGGCAGTCTACTATTTCAAGTGCATCACGAATTGCGTAATTATAATGTGTCCATGCACCTGCATTAATAATAAGCCCTGTATTTTTCTGATTGTGTAGTTTATGAATATATTCAATACACGCTTGTTCACTATTTGTTTGAAAACATTCAATTGAAACATCTTGATTTACACCATAATCAATAAGTTGCTGTTCAAGTTCAGCAAGTGTCATTGTGCCATAATATTCTGGGTTTCTTTTCCCGAGCATATTCAAGTTTGGCCCGTTCAGTACATGAATCTTCATTCGATTTATCGCGCTCCTTCTATTTGAGCAATTAAAAACAATATTTCAGCTACAATATCTTTCACAGTTTTGCCATCGATATCAATCATTGCATCCGACAACATTTCATATCGTGATTTCCGCGCTTGATATCGCTTTTCAAACTCACTTTTCACGCCTGCTAAAGGACGCGTATCATCCTGCTGAACTCGTTCCCAAAGAAGATCGATAGAACCGCGTAAAAAAATTGTATATCCCGATTTGAGTAACTTACAATTCTCTTCACTCTCTATAATTCCTCCGCCAGTTGCAATAATTTGACTTTGCTGTGAAACTTGTTGAAATAAAGTTGTTTCTGCTTCACGAAAATATCGTTCACCATGAATACTGAATATATCTGAAATCGGCATTTGAAACTGCTTCTCAATTTCTTTATCCAAATCGATAAATCCACATTGAAGATACGTACTTAAGCTCAAACCAATCGTAGACTTTCCAGCGCCCATCATGCCGATTAAATATATTGGCATTCTATCACTCCATCCATTTTTTGATTATCTGAATTTCCTGTTTGAGTTGGCGTATCTCAACCACTTCAATATTTATCGCTACTCCTATTATACCAATTAACGCTAAAATACACAATTGGAAAAATCCATCACTCCTTTTTTTGAATAAGTCGATATACTTCTTCCTCCTTTTCATTTGTTTTGTGAAATACCATTTGAATATCATCACCTTCCTTTTGAAAACTCACATTGGGACATGTTCCCATATATTCATAGCCTGAATGATGTGATCGCTTAATTAATCTGCCAATTTCATCAACATCTATAACAACCTCATCGGTTGTAATTTTCTTTTCATTATCAAATTTCCATATCGTATGTTCTCCTAGCTGATTTAACTTCATCGCTAAATAAAATGAATCACAAATTTCGTGCTTTTGCTTAAAATGCATCTGACTGAACATAAAAAATATTGATGTAAACATACTCAATACCAAAAACATAACACCTACTCCTACTATGGTATCAAGCATGAAAAATGCGTTTATCCGTCGCACAAAGACGTTTTTTCGTCGGAATATGCTCGACACATGACTGTATCGCCTGATAATTTTTCCGATCTGTAATCGTCTTTGTCTGCATATAGTAATACAACACTTCATAATGCTTTTTCTCCTCTTTTAAGTGATTGCTTGTAATTAACAATTGTAAGATGAACAAACACATCACACAAAGTGTACAGCACATCATAAAATCTTGAATAGCAAGTATTGTCACAATTCCGCTACAACGTTGTTTAAATCCGTGGTGTACTTTGTCCAATCCCAATAATGACTGTTTGCATTCCACACCAAACACTCCCTCCTCTATACCATGTTCCATTTTCTGTTAATCCGATATTTTGATTTTCAAAATTACTTTGGCACCCAACTTGTAAAGGTATCGTATAATGATCACTCTTTTTATCTACTCGAATCATTTTATTACTCAGATTAATTTGTACTGCTTCTTTCAGTAAAAATGCTTGCTTTTGCTCACGGGTCAGTATACGTAATACTAAATCACCATCTTTCAATCGAAGATGATTCAAATGACTTACTGGAAGTGTGCAAATAGCAAATAACAAACTTAATATAAATAGTGTAAAAATAGCTTCTACAAGTTGAAAACCACTCACCTTATGCCTTTTGAACATGACCTGATCCATCTATACTAATTGCACTTCCATCTGGACACGTTTTACTTTTAATATATTGTTCTTGATACAACGTATCAATACTCGGCTTCATCCCAGAATGCTCGAGCTGATATATTTGTGATTGACTTTCCACAACCGTCACATATGCTTCACATCCCTTTTTATTAATCGAAGCCTGCTGTTTGATAATATTTGGTACGATAAGCATCAGTAGAACCGAAATAATTAAAAGTACAATCAGCATTTCAATAAGTGTAAATGCACCTAATCTTTTTTTATATATTTTTCTCATTTCATTCCCTCCATTTTCTAAATTGTTCCAAGTAGATCCAGCATCGGAAGTACAAATGCCAGATATGATAAAACAATGAGTAATCCAACATGTACATAGAGCACCGGTAAAACAACCTTTACTCCTTTATTGAACAAACGCTCCAACTGTTTTTGTGCATATCTTTCATAAAATGCTAAATCAACATTAATTGTTTTATTCGCAAGTCCTCTTTGAATAACTCGAAGGTAATCTTTCGAATAAATTTTGCACATTTTCAATGATTGTTGATATGTATTTCCCTCACTTAAATGATGATAAATATGCTCTGCTTGCTTTTTGATATGACACGGATATCCATCTTTTTGCATTTCCTCAAACAATCGCTTTACACCATATCCTTGTTCAAAAAACAGACGGGTGAGCATTGTCATCTGTAATTGATTCCAAAGTACTGCGATAGTACGTATAAAAGGGACTTTTAGTAAAAGGTAAAACCATTGACTATTATGTCTTTTATATAAATAAGCAACAAATGTAAAACTCAAACAAAACAACGTCAAACAAGTCAATATATTATAAGGCAATACATTTAACAATGTCAGCACAATTTTCGATGTAATACTCGCTTCTTGTTTTCCAATCATCTGTTGAATATTTACAATTTGTGGCAACAAAAAAAAGCGAAAACCAAAAACGAATAAAAGTGCTGCAGCTAAAATAAATGCTGGATATTGAATTTTTTTCATTAATTTTTGACGAAGCATCATCATATCTTTTAAATAATGTACACTCCGTTTAAGCGAATTATGCAACATTCCACTTCGCTCACCAAATTGAATAATGGTCTGAATCATATGTGGATATTCAAGGAGATATAATACTTCAGAAAAATTTCTCCCTTCTTCAAATATTTGTAATATTTGAGTATATACCACTTTACTCGGAACCATTGTTTCTAAAAATCCAAGTGCTTGTTTTAAACTATATCCCCCTTCGATTAAATCATACATATATTCAAGTAATTCAATTTGTTCCTTCCTCGTTTGCTTCTTCTTTTTGAATCGAATCATACAACAATCCCTCCTCACGCAATCTTGCTCTTAATCCATCTCCTTTCATCATTGGCAGAATCATTTCTTGCAAATCTGTCTTTACATCAAATGTATAATCAGCAAATTTCTTACCTTGATTATATTTGAGAGTTTGATGTGTAATCGCACAAACACTATTTTCAAGTGCCCTTGTTGAAATACCAAACTCGCGCATTCGTTCATAAACAACATCTGTTGAATGCGCATGAATGGTCGCTAAAACCAAATGTCCAGTTAGCGCACAGCGAATAGCAATTTTAGCTGCAATTTCATCACGAATTTCTCCAAATACAACAACATCAGGATCATGACGTAAAATTTGTCTAAAAATACTATCGTAGGAATATCCAACAAGCTCATTAATTTGAATTTGTGTAATTCCCAAAACGTGATGTTCTATTGGATCTTCTATTGTAATAACATTCTTTCTTTGAAGCTGTAATTCATTGAGTAGTGCATATAAAGTCGTTGACTTCCCACTTCCTGTTGCACCACCGATTAAAATACATCCGTGCGCATAATTCGTCAATGATTGTAATTGCTTCGTATGAGACTCTGTATTAGCCAAATTTTCTAATTGTAATGTCACCTGATGACTAATAATGCGAATGACAATACTTTCACTATACATACTCGGTGCACTCGAAATACGTAAATCGATATCCCGATTATGAATATGTACCGTATAGCGACCTGTCTCAATCATATAAGCGGACAAGTTCATGTCAGAAACAAACTTAATGTAATTAATCAAGCGAAGCGCTTCTGACTTTTCAAGTGTCATCATAGTTTCAAGTTGCTTATACTTGGTTCGAAAGCGAACTTCATAAAGCAATGAACCAACAGATGTGATATGGATATCACTTGCTTCATTGGTCAATGCGTGCTCCAAAATTTCTAAAAATTTTCCCTTCAAAAAAACACCTCCTATCTGTTTATTCAACAGTTAAAAGGTGTTTACTAATTTTATATTACATGTTCTTTACATATTCAACATATGCTTTGAAGATATGTTGAGCTGCTTTATTTTCACGGCTCATCATTTCAGGATGCCACTGAACAGCGAACATAAAATGATCACTTGTTGATTCAATTCCTTCAATAATCCCGTCTTTTGAAACAGCTATTGCTTTAAATCCAGGAGCAACTTGATCAATTGATTGGTGGTGGAAACTATTAATTAAAAATTCTGTTTCTCCAACCGCTTTCCCAAGAAATGAGTCTGTATCGACATTCACATGATGAATTGGTAATTGTGGATTCGCAGATTGCGCATGTTTAATATATGCTCCTTCTTTGAAACTATTATCTTGTAATAATGTTCCACCAAAATATACATTCATAATTTGTGATCCACGACAAATTCCCATTATCGGTTTTTTCAATTCGACAGCTGCTTGTAATAAAAGCGTTTCGAATGTATCTCGCTCTGGAGAAATATTTGCTAACTTTTCATGTGGTTCTTGTCCATAAATAAGTGGATTGACATCTTGCCCACCGGAAAGAAGAAGAGCATCAACAGCACGAACTTGTTCAAGTGCAACCTCATAACTTTCTGTTAACGGTAAAACAATTGGAATTCCTCCTGCTTGTTCAATTGAACGTGGATAATCACGATTCAACATTAAACGTGGATACCCTTTAAATAAATAGTTTTGATCCAGTTCAAAACCACTACTGATTCCTATAATTGGTAAAGACATTGCTATTATTCCTCCTTGTATATTTTTCATTATATCATTTTTGTATATTCTGTCAATGCATTTACTTCATCAAATAAGCAATAGCTTCAGCTACACTTTCAACATGATGATTGGCATGTTTTGTCACCATTGAATGCGCTCGATGGAAAGAAAAACTATGCTCTGTTACTTCAAACATTGGAATATCGTTTGCACCATCACCAATGACAGCAAAATCTTGTAAATCAAAATGTGTCTCTAAAAATTTAAGTGCGCTTCCTTTACTCACATCTTTAGGACCGACATTTACATTGGTAATCTCGCCATAATGCGAAATAGAATCAGCAAAATTTTCATCAAGCATTTCTAAAAAATCAGCTACAACTTCACAGTCTGCTTCCATGTACATTTTCGTTAATCCTTGTTTTGCAAAATTCATTTGAAATAAATTTGGTTCAACAATCAAATTGTCATCTTTATATTGAATAAATTTCTTACTCTTCACTTCATCTGCATAATAAACATTTCCATTTGAAGTAATTTCAAAAAAATTAGCTCGCTTGGCAAATGGTTCAAGTTGTGATTTTAGCGTATTTAAAACACTCGAATCAATTTCTTCTTTTAGTAACATTTTTCCATCTTTGACAATCTCACACCCATTATTTCCAATACAATATTGAACAGGAATGTCTTCTTGCAAAATAAATTGATTAATTTCAGCAAGTGTTCGACCTGTAATAATATGAAATTGTCCACCAGACTGAACAAAATGACGAATGGCTTCTTTATCTTCTTCACTCACGGTATGATTTACAATTAATGTACCGTCTAAATCGCAAAATAAATGTTTAATCATCGTATCCTCCTACAAATAAGCAAAACAGGGAAACCCCTGTTTTATTTTGCTATTTCAATTGCTCGCATTTCACGGACAACAGTGATTTTTACTGTTCCTGGATATTGCATTTCAGCTTCAATACGCTCACGAATTGTTTTAGCAAGGCGGAGTGTTTCCGCATCGCTCATCACTTCTGGTTGCACAATTACACGCAACTCACGTCCGGCTTGAATTGCAAAAGAGTTTTCTACACCATCATTATCATTTGCAATCGCTTCTAAATCTTTTAATCGTTGAATATAAAATTCAAGTGATTCATTACGTGCACCAGTACGTGCTGCACTCAGTGTATCTGCTATTGCAACAAGCGAAGCAATAATTGATGTTGCCTCGACATCTCCATGGTGAGAAGCAATAGAATTAATGACAATTTCTGGCTCATGTGCACTTGTTGCTAATTCAACACCTAAATCGACATGTGAACCTTCTTGTTCAAAATCAATTGCCTTTCCTATATCGTGGAAAAGACCCGCACGCTTTGCCATACGAACATCAAGACCAAGTTCTGATGCCATCATTCCACATAAATGCGAAACTTCTATTGAGTGTCTTAAAATATTTTGACCGTAACTCGTACGGAAGTGGAGTTTTCCAAGTGCTTCAATGAGCATACTCGAAACTTCACCAATTCCTAATTCATCAATTATCGTTTCCCCTTTATCAACGATAAAACGTTCCACTTCAGCTTTTGATTTATTTACTAATTCCTCAATACGTGTTGGATGAATACGACCATCTAAAACAAGTTGTTCCAGTGCTCGTTTCGCAATTTCACGTCGTATTGGATCAAAACACGAAATTACGACTGCCTCAGGTGTATCATCAATGATAACATCTGCTCCTGTCAACGCTTCAAATGTTCGAATATTACGACCCTCACGTCCGATAATTTTCCCTTTTACATCATCGCTGAGTAATTGGACAACCGCTACATTACGTTCTGTTGTTACATCACTGCTGTAACGTTCCATCGCCTGAACTAAAAGTGCTTTGGCGTGAATATCGATATTTTTTTCTGCGGCTTGTTGTTTTTGCTTTAATAAAATATCAATTTCTGTTTGAAATTCGTGTTCTAAGTTACGAAACAATTCGCTTTTTGCATCCTCAGGACTGAGATTTGCAACACGGTATAAACGCTCTTTTTGTTCCTCAATCATATTGTTTACTTGATCATGTTGTTCTTTGATCAGATCTGTTTTCTCTTGTAATTCATTCTCTTTTTTTTCAAGTTGAAATTCTCTTTTTTCTAATAATTCAGAAAACTTTGTAATTCCTTTTTCCATTTCAATCGCGCGATTTTCTATCGCTTTCGCATTTTCCTTTTGCTCTTGTGCCTGTTCTTTGGCTTCTTGAACAAGAACTTGCGACTCTACTTTGGCTTCTTGAATAAGTTTTTTTGATTCTAATTTTGCTTCATTCTCAGCATTTAGAATAATTTGCTTTGCATTGTTTTTTGCAATTTCAAGTTTTTTATATATCAGTGTTCGGGTGATAAATCCACCACAAATTGTTCCAAACAATAATCCAAGAAGGCTAATTACTATCGTAAATACGTCCATGTTAACCCTCCATTCTCGTATACTATAAAGTATACATATTTATTATACTGGAAAAATGAATATTTTTCAATTATGTTTCATTATATTTAAAAATCATTTTTGTGTTTTTGAACATTAAAATGTAAAAAAGAAAGATGCTAAACATCTTTCTTCATTTGATTAATTTGTTCCACGATCATTTCAGCTCGGTCACCAACAATAAGTTGCCATGATTTACCTGTTTTAATCACACCACTTACACCAGCTTTCTTCAAACTACTCTCACTTGCTTTACTATAATCGAGTAATTGGACACGAATGCGTATAGCGCACTGACGAAGTGTATCGATATTTTCAACACCACCGAGTGCTTCAACAATTTGACCACTTTCATTCATCGTTAAATCTTGACGACGAGCCTCGCGTGCTTCTTTTAATTTTTCTTCTGCTTCAATTTCCTTCTGTGCTTCTTTGGCTTGTTTAGCAAAATCACGCATTGGTTTGGTTTTTTGTAAAATCAACCAAATAATAACACCGACTGCAGTAACGATAATCGCAATAATTGCTAAAATAATATAGAGTATATTCATATCCATTTTAATCACTCCTATCGTTTAAATGGATTACGGCCAAATCCTGCACCGCGACCACCTCGTGGTGCCATTCCACCTTGATTTCCAAGTTTTGACAACATTTCCATAGGATCTCCGCTCATGTCCCCATTCATCATTCCTGCCATTTGCTTCATCATCTTCTTTGATTGTTCAAATTGTTTGAGTAATTTGTTCACTTCACTTACATCTACAGCTGAACCTTTCGCAACACGGCGTTTTCTTGATGAATTAAAGACATGCGGATTTTGTCGTTCATATTTTGTCATTGATTGAATCATCGCTTCTGTACGAACCATTTGTTTCGGATCAATATTTATATTACCTAGTTGACTCATTCCTGGTATCATACCGAGTAATTTATCAAGTGGTCCTAATTTTTTCATCTGTTGCATCTGTTGTAAAAAATCATCGAGATCAAAGCGACCTTCCATCATTTTTTTAGCAGCTTGCTCATTTAAATCTTGATCAAGTTCTTCTTCCGCCTTTTCAATGAGTGACATAATATCACCCATCCCAAGAATACGCGATGCCATACGATCAGGATAAAACGCTTCAATCTCATTTAATTTCTCACCAGTACCAATGAACTTAATTGGAATACTTGCCATCTGACGAATTGAAAGTGCAGCTCCACCTCGTGCATCACCATCTAATTTAGTTAACACAGCACCTGTGAGTGTTAAATAGTCATGGAAATGGATGGTTACATTAACTGCATCTTGACCTGTCATTGCATCAACCACGAGTAAAATTTCATCAGGTTGTGCAATCGCTTTAATATTTTCAAGTTCACCCATCAACGTTTCATCAATATGTAAACGTCCTGCTGTATCAATTAACACAAGGTCATGACCGTTTTCACGAGCAAATGCTAAACCTTCTGTTACAATCTGTTCGGGTTTCATTTCATTCCCGCGTTGAAATACATCAACATCAATCTGTTTTCCAAGTGTAATTAATTGATCAATTGCTGCTGGACGGTATATATCCGCTGCAATCATAAGTGGTTTTTTCGCTTCTTTTTTACGGAGGAAATTAGCTAATTTCCCTGTCATCGTCGTCTTACCAGCACCTTGAAGACCGACCATCATCAACACTGTTGGTCTACCATTTGCAAATGTTACTCCAACATTTTCCTCACCCATCAATGTTGTCAATTCATCATTTACAAATTTAATCACTTGCTGTGATGGATCAAGCGATTTCCACACTTGCTCTCCCTCAACCTTTTCACTGATTGATTTCATAAACGCCTTCACAACAAGATAGTTGACATCGGCTTCAAGAAGCGCACGTCTAACATCTTTTAATGCGATTTTAATATCTTCTTCTGTGATGCGTGGTTTCTTAGAAAGTTCTTTAAATGTACCCTGTAAGCGGGCTGATAAATCATTTTGCATAGTATTCTCCTTTATAGTGCTCGTATTTCTTCAATAATTGCTCGACCCTCATCATCAACATGTTCTGTTAGAAGGAGTAACTTATCATTGAGTGTATCTCTATAGTGTATTATCCCAAGTTTTGACTCAATTGTCAAAAGAAATTCTTCACACCGTTTTAATTGATCAAATATCGCTGCTCGAGAAACCTTATACATCGCTGCAATTTCACCAAATGAAAGATCTTCAAAATAATGCGATTCAAAATATTCTCGCTGGCGATCTGTTAATAAATGATGATATACATCATAATATGCTATTAGTTTCTCTCTTTGTTCTAACATAATTACTCCTTAATCAAGTCCGAAAATAAACCGTATAAATATTTATCAATTTCAAATTGTGCTAATAATTCTGGTTTCTCTCCTAATCCGACAAGTTTAACTGGAATATGCAATTCATGTGCAATTGCTAGTACGATTCCACCTTTGGCAGAACCATCGAGTTTTGTTACTACTGTTCCAGTAATACGCGCAACTTTGGCAAATTCTTTCGCTTGTGATAAACCATTTTGTCCCGTAGTTCCATCAATTACAAGTAGTGTCTCATGTGGTGCATCTGGAATTTCACGTTGAATAATACGATAAATTTTATCGAGCTCATTCATTAAATTCACTTTATTTTGAAGGCGTCCTGCTGTATCACATAATAATACATCATAGTTTTCCGCTTTAGCTTTTTTAATTCCATCAAAAATAATCGCTGCTGCATCTCCACCAGTATGACTTTTCACGATATCAACATCAACACGATCAGCCCAAACTGCAAGTTGATCAACAGCTCCAGCACGGAATGTGTCTCCTGCAGCAACAAGAACTTTTTTTCCTTCGAGTTTAAGTTTATGTGCCATTTTCGCAATCGTTGTTGTTTTCCCAGCACCATTCACACCGATGAAAAGCATCACATTCAGTCCATCTTTCATCGAGATTTCTGATGTTGTTTCGGAGATGTTATTTAAATAAATACGCTCCATTTCTTCAATCAGAATCGGCGTTAACATTTCAGGTGTCGTATTCTTTTGACGACGTGCAACATCCTCAAGTTGTGAAATAAGGTATTGAACTGTTGGTAGACCAATATCAGCCATGATTAGAATATCTTCAAGTTCTTCAAAATATTCTTCATCTATTGCTGTAAATCGCTTCATCAATCCACTCATCCCTGAAAGCAATGTTTTACGTGGCTTTTCCATTGCTTGTTCATATGTTGAAACTGAAACTTCCATTTCTTTTTTTTCAATTGGTTTTTCGATATGAATTACCGGCTCATTTGGTTCTTCAACTATTTCAACAACTGGTTCAATATCTTCATCAACTTCTTCAACAATGCATGGTTCAACATATTCTAGTGGTTCCGGTGTTGATTCCACTTGTTGCGTTTTTGGTTCATAAATATCAAAATTCGACTCAACACGTGTAATCGTTTCATCATTTGAAACTGAATCATCCTCTATTTCTAATGATTCAACATGTTCTTGAACATGACTTGTCTCTTCAACTTTTTCTTCTTTTTTCCACTTTAAAAAGCGATCAAATAATCCCATTGATTAACCTCCTATGATTGTACGACATCAACTGCTTCTTCGAGTTTAACCGAAACAAGGCGACTGACACCTGATTCTTGCATCGTCACACCAAAAAGTGCATCTGCGTACTCCATCGTTCCTTTGCGATGTGAGATAACAATAAATTGCGTATCTCGTGAAAATGTATGTAAATATTTAGCAAAACGCGTTACATTTGCTTCATCAAGGGCAGCTTCAACCTCATCTAAAATACAAAATGGAATTGGTTTCACTTTTAAAATAGCGAATAAAAGCGCAATGGCTGTCAAGGCACGCTCGCCTCCTGAAAGTAGTGATAAATGTTGAAGCTTTTTCCCTGGTGGCTGAATGACGATATCAATCCCTGATTCGAGTAAATTTTTCTCATCTGTTAAAATGAGCTTTGCTTCACCACCGCCAAAAAGACGTTGGAACACATGCGTAAATTCTGTTTGAATTTGAGCAAATGTCGTCGCAAATCGACCAACCATCTCTTGATCCATTTCAAAAATAGTCGATAATAATGATTCTTTTGCATCATTCAAATCCGTTACTTGCTCATCCAAGAATGTCTTACGCTCAACAAGACGCTCTAACTCTTCTATTGCTCCAATATTGACAGTTCCAAGACGATTGATTTCTAATCGTAAATTTTCCACTTCGCGTTTTACTTCGTCCATGTTTGAAATTGGTTTGGCTCGTTTTTGAGCAGCTTCAAATGTCAATTGATACACTGTTGAAAGTCGTTCAAGATCATTTTCCATCTGCAATTCAAGACGTGAGAGCGCAACTTCTAACTGATTCATTTCTCGTTCAATAACACGAATTTGTGATTCATCTGCACGGTGCATCTGAATCAATTGATCAAGTTTTGATTGTTGCTCAAGTGCTTGAACACGTAAATTTTGCACTGCAACTTCGGTCTTTTCAACAATTTCTCTGGCTTCATCAATTTTTGAATCAATTGTTTCAAATTCACTCATACAAATTTGGAGATCTGATTCAAGTTGTGATTTTTTCATTGCAATCGATGCAATTTGTTCTTCTAGGTAGAGTGCTTGTTCTTCATCTTTTGATTGTCGCTCTGAAAGTGAATCAATTTGTGATTTGATCTCAAGCATTCCCGTAAGCATTTCTTGACGCTCAACTTGAATTTGTTGTAATTTTAATTGCATTGTTTGCTGTTCAGTTTCAAGTTGCTCTAATTCTGTACTTAGCGTCTTTACTTTTTCAATCAATGTTCGCTCTTCATTGCGATAACCTAGAATACTTTGACGTTCTTTTCCTGTATTCCCACCACTCATCGCACCACCAACACTCAACACTTCTCCTGCGAGTGTAATAAGTTTTACACGATTTTGTAAATCACGAGCCATCGCAATTCCTGTTTCAATTGTATCAACAATAATTGTTTGACCTAAAAGTTGTTTTGTAATATTCGAATATGTACTATCTACTTCGATTAATTCAGAAGCAACATTGATGTACCCTTTATGCTGTTTGGCTTTTTGTAAAAGTTGATGATCAACTTGACGTGGCTGAATTGATGATAATGGTAAAAATGTTGCCCGTCCTTGTTTGCTCTCCTTTAAATATTGAATCGCATTTTTGGCATCATTTGGTGTATCAACAATTACATGTTGCATCGCTACACCAAGGGCTGTATCAATCGCAACTTGATATTGTGTATCAACTTGAATCACATTTCCTAGTGCATCGTGAATACCACCAAGGCGTGTTTTTTGATCAAGGACAGCTTTTACTCCATGAAAGAAATATGTATTTCCTTCTAGCATACGTTCAATCGATTGTAACTTTGCTTCTACATGCGTCTTTTCTGATAGCATACTTTGAAAATGACGTTGACTATTGAACATCGATTGTTCGATATCATTTGCTAACTGCTCTTTTTCTGTATATGCTGTTTCTCGTGTTTTTAATGTTTGTAGTAAATTTTCGCGGAAATCAGCACCGTTGACATCAATTCGAGTTTGAGTAAAAAAGTCCCGAAGTGATTGCTCATTTTCTTGATATTGTGTTAATTGTGCATTGAGTGAGTGCTTTTGATTTTCTAACACATCTTTACGAGCAATTACTTTTTCATAACTTGTTTTCGCTTCTACATACTGCTGCTGCGCAATTTCAATTTGCTTTTCAATTTCGCTTCTTTTTGTTTCAAATTGTGAAATTTCAATTTCGGTTTTACCAATTTTCACTTGTAGCTGCGAAGCATCTAGTGTTCTTGTTTCCATTTCTTGTTTATACAACGTTTCACTTTCGATAAATGTTTCCATTTCGGAAACGATAACACTCACCTCAGATGCAGAAAGTTGATCATGTAGTTGATTGTATTTTTCAGCCTTTTTCGCTTGTGTACGAAGCGGTGAAATTTGTCTTTCAATTTCAGTCTGGATATCAGCAACACGTAATAAATTTTCATTTGTCTTATCTAATTTTCGAAGTGTTTGTGTCTTTTTATATTTATATTTAACAACACCTGATGCTTCTTCAAAAATACCACGTCTTGCTTCTGGTTTACTATTTAAAATTTCATCAATTTTCCCTTGACCGATAATTGAAAATGATTCCTTTCCAATTCCTGAATCAAGAAAAAGTGTAACGATATCTTGTAAACGAACTTTTTCTTTGTTTAAAATATACTCGCTTTCACCACTTCGAAAAAGGCGGCGTGTTACTTGTACTTCATCAAAAGCAATTGGAAGTTCTTTCCGACTATTATCAATTGTTAATGTCACTTCAGCAATATTCATCTGAGGACGACTCTTCGAACCACCAAAAATAATATCGTACATGCGATCTCCACGAAGTGTCTTGGCTGATTGCTCACCAAGTACCCAACGAACTGCATCTACAACATTACTCTTCCCACTACCATTAGGACCGACAACAATTGTCAATGGCTCTTCAAAAGCAATAACGGTCTTATCGGCAAATGATTTAAATCCGTATGCTTCTATCTTTTTTAAAAATATCATACTATTGCTCTACTTTCTTTTTTGCTAAAATATTTAAAGCTGACTCTGCTGCTTTTTGTTCCGCTTCTTTTTTTGTTCGACCAATACCTGTTCCGAGAATTACTTCATCAAGTGTGATGCTCGCTGTAAACTCTTTATTGTGTGCTGGTCCTTTTTCAGAGATAATTTCATAAAAAATTTCATGAATACCATCTCCTTGAATCAATTCCTGTAAAGCGGTTTTGAAATCTCGTTCCCGCAGTACTTGTTCTGATTCAATAAATGGGACAATCCATTTCGTCGCATAAGAAAATGCAACATCCAATCCCAAATCAAGATAAATAGCGCCTAAAAGTGCCTCAAAGCTATCAGCTATAATTGCTGCGCGTTCATATCCACCTGAATTTGCTTCACCTTTTCCAAGTAGCATATGCTTTGGTAAATCAAGCGCTTGTGCATACTCTACAAGTGACTCTTCACGAACAACAGCTGCACGATTTTTTGTCATTGCACCTTCATTCAATTCACTATGATTACGATAAAAATAATCAGAAACAAATAATTCTAAAACTGCATCACCTAAAAATTCAAGGCGTTCATAACTTTGATCAGGTCTTTTACATTCATGCGCATATGATGTATGTGAAAGTGCTTGGGTGTATAATGAAATATCTTTAAATGGTATCTTGAGTGTTGAAATATATTGTTCGATATTATTTTGTCCCATCTATAACCCTCTTTTCTATTTTCGCTGTAATTTCCGCTTCCACAAATTGTCGTGCAACAACGAGTGCACCAAAATAGGCGTCACTATTTGAATTTCCATGCGCTTTTATCACAGGTGCTTTTACCCCTGCTAAAATAGCACCACCAACTGCTTCGTCACTGTATTGTTTAGCAATCTTTTTCAGTAATGGTCCAATGATAAGAAGACCAATACCAGCTTGGATTTTTCGCCAAGTTGTTTTCGTCAATTCATATTTTAATAATTTCGCAACATAGCGTAATGTTCCTTCAAATGTTTTCAATGCAATATTTCCACTAAATCCATCGGCAACGAGAACATCGACAACACCTGTTGCAAAATCACGCCCTTCAATATTTCCAACAAAGTCAATAGCTCCATCTTGTTGTAACAATTGATAAGCTTCTTTATGTGCTGGTGTTCCTTTTTTGTATTCTGTTCCATTATTTAAAAGACCAACTTTCGGATGTTTCACTTGCAAAAATTCACTCGCAATAATACTTCCGATAATTCCATTTTGAAATAACATCATATCTGTTGTTTCACTATTCGCTCCTAAATCTAGAATAACACTTTGTCTCCCATCTGGAGTAGGCAAAATCGATGCAAGTGCTGGACGCATAATTCCCTTTAACCGGCCAATACTCAATACCGCGCCTGATAAATATGCTCCCGTATTCCCCGCGGAAACAATAGCGTCTGCTTCCTTATTTTTCACCATCTTTAATGCAAGTGACATTGACGCATTTGGTTTTTGACGAACAGCAAGTGCTGCATCATCTTCACCCGTTATCTTTTCATCCGTATGAACAATTGTCAAGCGACTTGGTAACTGTTCTGGTAAATATTGTTGCATCAATGTTTGATCTCCTACAAGGATGAACTCAACATCTGTCATTTCATTTAATCCACGTAATACAGCAAGCACTTCACTTTTTGGTGATTCATCGCTTCCCATTGCATCTACTACAATCTTCATATTCTTTCATCCTTTCAATTCGACACCTAATCATTTACTTCAAGTGCTTTTTTCATAAAATATTTTTGATAATCAATTGCTATCAATTCTAAATGCTCAAGCATCATCTTACTTTCTTGTCGACAATACTCAAGCATTACTTTATCATCTACAATCGAAGCAAATTTAAATTCAGGAAGACCACTCTGTCGATTTCCAAAAAAATCACCCGGTCCTCTCACCTCTAAATCACGCTCTGCGATTTTGAAGCCATCGGTTGTTTCTGTTAAAATATTCAAACGCTTTTTCGCTTCTTTTGTTCCAATGACATAGCAATAACTCTGCTTATCACTTCGACCAACACGTCCTCTGAGTTGATGAAGCTGCGCAAGACCAAACCGCTGTGCATCATAAATTGCAATAACAGTTGCATTCGGTACATTCACACCAACTTCGACTACTGTTGTTGAAACCAAAATATGGATTTCATTTTGATAAAATTTTTGGAGTATTTCATCTTTTTCTGCACTTTTAAGTCTTCCGTGCAACAAGCCAACCTGGTAATCAGGAAATTGTTCTTGTAATTGAGCATGGACACTCTGAACATTTTCAACATCCAACACTTCACTTTCTTCAATGAGTGGTGTGATGACATATGCTTGATGTCCTTTTTTCAATTCCTTTTTAAGTGATGTATATACTTTTTCTATTTTCGTTTTATCAAAAAAAACAGTTTCAATCGGCAGTCTTCCAACTGGCATACTTCTAATTGTCGATAGATCTAAGTCCCCAAAATATGAAATTGATAATGTTCGTGGAATTGGTGTGGCACTTAGATATAGGATATCAACTTTGTTTCCTTTTTCACGCAGTTTTTTACGCTGATTTACACCAAAACGATGTTGCTCATCCGTGATAACATAACCAAGATCTTGAAATTGTACTGTATCTTCTAAAAGTGCATGCGTCCCAACGATAAAATCAATTTCACCATTTCTGAGTAGTTCGAGTATTGCATCTTTTTCTTTCTTTTTCATACTTCCACTTAAAATACCAACACGTTTATTATAGCGTTCAAAAAATGCTGTCGCACTTTGAAAATGTTGCTGTGCAAGCACTTCTGTTGGCGCAACCATCATCGCTTGCGTTCCATCGTGCAAAATAGAAAGTACACTTAAAAATGCAACGATAGTCTTTCCACTCCCAACATCACCTTGTAATAAACGATACATCTGTGATGGTTGTGAAAGATCGTGCGTTATTTCTGATAATACACGCATTTGATCTTCTGTCAAGATAAATTCAAGACTCGTACTGGCTTTTTTTAGTAGTGGTTTATTAATTTTATGGGCGCGCCCATTTCCCGTCTTTTCAATTTGATGTTTAAATCGTAATTTAAGCTGAAATGTAAGAAGTTCCTCATATTTCAATGTTCGTATTGCTTCTTTGTAGTGTGCTTCACTTCGAGGGTGATGTAAATTCCTCAACATATGTACTCGTGGCATGAGTTTGTATTTTTTTTGTTGCTCAGATGGAATGATATCAATCATCAATTCTTGGTAAATTGAAAATACACGTTCAATCATCTTCTTGAACTTTGCAGAAGTCAGACCTTTTAAATTATAGGCTAAATCAAATGTTCCTAAATCAATATTTTTCGCTTCACTCATTTTATTAGCGATAATTTGATTTTTAGCGCGATCATATGTTCCTTCAATATAGTACAATTTCCCAATTTGCATCGATTTTGCAATAAAAGCCTGATTGAAGGCAACAACACCAATTGGACCAAATTTCGTCTTAGCTTGAAAACGCAATGTACTTTTCACCTTGCGTGAAAGATAATTGACAGATGGTGTTGTCAGCACATTACCAATCACTTTTACTTTTTGTGTTCCTGATTCAATAAGATTTTCTGTTAATTCATAACTATGCAGTTTCACATCAGAAAAATAAAATAAATCATGTAATGTTTCTATTCCATTTTGAAAAAGCTGTTCTGTTTCCTTCAATGTGAACAGCGGTATATCCTTGATATAAATTGTTTCTAGCAGTGGTCCGACCTGCAACTCATTGAAACTCAAAGTATTACTTTGAGTTTTATCAGTTGGCCGTTTTTTACTCAACTGAGATGACATAGGCATATACTGGTTGTTTCCCTTCAATAATTTCAAATTCAACATCCGGATACGCACTTTCGAGTTGTGGAAGCAACTCATTCACATGATTAATCTCAACATCACAACCGACAACAAGTGTTACCAATTCTGAATCTTCATCAATCATTGCTGCTAAGAGCGTATTTAAAATTTCATCTTGATTTGGTTTTGAAGCAACGATTTCTTTTTCAAAAATTGCTAGGAAATCATCTTTTTTAACTTCGACACCATTCATTGTCGTATCACGAACCGCATATGTCACTTGCCCTGATTTCACTGTTGAAATAGCGGCAATCATCGCATTTGTATTCTCTTCAATTGATTTCATTGGATTAAAAGCGAGTGTTGAAGCAATTCCTTGTGGAATTGTTTTTGTTGGAATAACAACAACTGTCTTATCTTCAAGTAACGCTTTGACCTGCTCTGCTGCTAATATAATATTGCTATTATTCGGTAATAAAATAATATTATCTGTTTCATATTTATCGATAAGTTCAATAAAATCTTCAGTTGATGGATTCATTGTCTGACCACCCTCTAAGCAGACGTGAACACCGATTCCTTGGAAAAATTCAGAAACACCGCTTCCAGCTGAAACACTGAGTAAGAGTTGATCAACCTTTTCTTTTTTCGTTCCTTTATCAACATGTTGATTATTTTCGAATTGTGTTTGCATATTTTCTGATTTCAACGTGACAAATTCACCATGCTTTTGTGCAAAAGCAAATACTTCAAGTGGCTGTTCTGTGTGGACATGAACTTTAATTAAATCATCCATTGCTACAACAACAAGTGATTGACCACCCATTTCTGTCAATGTTGTTTCGAAGAACGATTTATTCTCATCCTCATCACCTTTTTCATGTAAACGGATAATGAATTCTGTACAGAATCCAAATTCATCTTCACCATGTTCATCATCAAGTTGTAAATTTTTAAGACGGTCTTCTGTTGCAATCGAAACAATTGCCGTATCACCATTTAAATATTTCAAAAATGATTCTAAAACGATAACAAGACCTTGTCCACCACTATCAACAACGCCAACTTCTTTGAGGACAGGAAGAATTTCCATCGTTGACTTCAATGATTTATTTGATTCAACTAATAATTTCTCTAAAAAGTCCGCAAATTTCGGATAGACTGGCGCTAATACTTCAGCTGCCTCTGCCGTTTCACGAATTACAGTTAAAATTGTTCCTTCAATCGGCTTCATTACCGATTTATAGGCAATTTCTGCACCTACTTGAAGTGCTTTGGCAAAATCACCAGTATGTAATGTTTCACATTGACCAACACCTTGGTGAAAACCACGGAAAATCTGTGACAAAATAACACCTGAGTTTCCTCGTGCTCCCATCAATAATCCATGAGAAAAAGATTTTGTCACTTCAGCAACAGATGCATACGTCTTATTTTCAAGATGTTTTGCACCTGCTTTGATTGTTAATGACATATTTGTTCCCGTATCACCATCTGGTACTGGGAAGACATTGAGACTATTTACAAATTCACTATTAGCTTCTAAATTTTGAGCAGCTAATTGTAACATTCCAATTAACTCTACTGCTGTTAGTCTTTCATTGTTTATGCGCATGATTTTCCTCCAACTATTTATCAATTACTCGAATTTCTTGTACGAACACGTTTACGCTGCGTACATGCACACCAAACATCTTCTCTACTTCGTACTCAACTTTATGCTGTATTGATTTAACAACTTCGACAACCTTAACACCGTAAGCAATTACGACATACAAATCAATTTCAACATCAGTTTCAACTTCTCTTACTGTAATTCCTTTTTTATAATTTTCTTGTCCAAGTATTTCTGCAAGACCATCTCGCACCATATGCTGTGATGCCATTCCAACTACACCATAACTTTCACTCGCAATTGTTCCTGAAAGTGTCTGAATAGCTTGGATTGAAATCGTCACTGTTCCTTTATCTGTTTTCACTTGCAAACTCATTATATTACCTCCAAAAAAGCCTCTTATTATTATATCATACTCTTCTCGCTCTTCCTAGTTTTTTGAGAAGTACGTTCTATATATTTTTCATATAAATCAGGACGTCTTTTTTTCGTTAGCGCAAGGGCTTGTTCAAACTGCCATTCCTCAATCAATTTATGATTCCCCGAACGAAGTACTTCTGGCACTTCAAGTCCACGAAAATCAGCTGGTCGCGTATATTGTGGATACTCGAGTAAACCACCGTATAAATCAAAGGAATCATTTTGATGTGATTCTTCTGTGATTGCATCATCAAGCAGTCGAACGATACTTTCAGTCATAACAAGGGATGCCCATTCTCCACCTGTTAAAACAAAATCACCAAGTGATATTTCCTCATCGACAACAGTATCTAAAATACGTTGATCAAAGCCTTCATAATGACCACACACAAAGCAAATATGCTCCTTTTTCGATAACTCGCGTGCTTTTTGTTGATTGAATGGTATCCCTGTTGGTGTTAAGGCAATAACGTGAACATCTGTCTTTGAACGCTGTTTAATATCATCGATACAATCAATGAGCGGTTGTGGTGTTAAAAGCATACCAACCCCACCACCAAATGGATAATCGTCTACTTTTTTATGCTTGTTTTCTGAGAATTCTCTAAAGTCAACACACTCATAAGAAAACACATCATTTTCCATAGCACGATGCATAATCGATGTGTCGATAACAGGTTCTATCATTTCTTTAAATAATGTTGCATATGTTATTTTCATTAATCGATCAACCCCGGTATCGGAAAAATTTCAATCGTCTTTTCCGTAAAATCAATTTCACCTACAAACGAATGAATAAAAGGAATTTGAAAACGCGTTTCACCTTGACACACAAGATTGTGGCCACTTCCAACTTCAACAACATCGCGCACTGTCCCGATGACTTCCCCCTTGGCTATAAGTGATAAACCAATGAGGTCAGCATAATAAAATTCATCTTCTTCGAGCAGATTCATCTCTTCTACAAAAAGATCTTTATTTTTATACTGCTCAACATCTTCAATACGATTTAAATCTTGAAATTTCACAATCCATGTCGTCTTACTTAAACGAGCATTTTCAATTGTCAATACATGATTATCAGCAAGGTATAATTGCTTTCCTTTTTGCAAGCGTTCCTGTGCAAAATCACTATTGGTTAGTATTTTAACATCACCTTTTAGACCGTGAACATTCACGATTTTCCCAAAGCGTATCATCACTCAATTCCTCCTTTTTATTAAGAAAAGACCACTTTGCAGTGGTCTTTATTCGCTCACAACAACTGTTGCGCGTAAATGAGCATGCGTTGCACAATTCTGAATGAGAGCAGTAATTGCACGTAGAATACGACCATGCTTCTTCTTTAAATCATAGCAATCGCGACTACTCAATGTAATATATAATTTCAGGTGGGTATCATCCGTCATTTCACTTGTCATGACAAACTGATCGTAATCATGGATTGTATTCTCAAAGAGTAAACGTGCTGTTTTTATAACAGTGTCCATATGCTCACCTCATTTTAGTGATATTACTTATTTTTTCATTTTTGATTCGTGGAATGCTTTCATTACACCAGCTTCTGATAAAAGACGACGAACTGTGTCCGTAGGCTTTGCACCATTTCCAAGCCATTTTAATGCAAGTTCTTCATTAATATTCACTTGTGCTGGTTCTGTAAGTGGATTGTAAGTTCCCACTGTTTCAATGAATCGTCCATCACGTGGTGCTGTGTCTGTTGCTGCCACGATACGGTAGAATGGTGCTTGTTTAGCACCCATGCGTTTTAAACGTAATTTAACTGCCATAAGTTCCTCCAAATATTTTATTTCCTCTACAGTATACATCATATTAAAATGACTGTCAAGTATTTTTCCTTGACAGTTGTTTTTTTTAATAATCATACTACAATAAATGTTCTTTTGTGAGTTGTTTTACAGGACAGATTATTCCTTTTCTTACACTAAGTATTTTAAATATATCAATATGATATTTCTATCATCTTAGTGACAAATCGTATTTAACATCACCTTATAGATAATTGGTTTTTCTGATATACATTATTGTCGTTTCAATAATCAAAAGTTCTGCCATAGTGACAATCACTATACCCCAAGTTCCGAGAAAAAGAAATAATACAGCTGATAATGAAATAAGCAACATACTCGCTACGGAAGTGATAATAGTGGCACCTCCTTGTTTAACAACGACCATTTCATTTGACCAATTAAAATTAGGAAATTTTAAATTAATTGCTAAACCGAGAAATGTTATGCACAATAAACTTATCAATAGGAAAGTTCCATGAACAATAAAGATAATCCCTCTCAATTCAAATACATTCCAACAAACAAAAAGCGCAACTATCAATCCGGGAATAAATAATAAAATATTTAACAATCCTTTCGCAAGACTCAACTCATTTACAGAAATTGGTAAACTTTGAATAATCCAAATATTTTTTCCTTCAAATGAAAAGCTACACGAAGTTGTTGTTGTTAAAGTCAAACATACTATTAAAATAACAAAATATATAAATGAACTCGTAATTGTTAAATTCAACGACACAATGGGAATAGACGTAAATTTAGGTAACACTCCCATCAATAATCCACTCGCTACCAGAAACAAAGCAAGCGGTGTAACAAGTGTGTTAACAACATATGTAAAAGATGAAAAATAGCGACTCAGTTCCTTTTTGAAAAGTGCAACCAGTGGTGACTTAATCTCTAAAGTATACTTTTTCAGTACAGTAAACTGAACCCCGACTCGTTGTATTAGTTGATTATACTTTTTCGTAATGACCAAACACAGTGCACCAAAGACAATCAAAGAAGCAGCAAACAAAACCACGAGTTTCAACCAGTCACTCCACAAAACGACTTCCAATAATGAAACGGTTAGGAAAGATGTGTTGATGAGTCCCGACTTCAAGTTAATCGGAGCAACTAAATAACCGGACACCAAAGGATAAATAAAAATAAGCAATGTCAAAACGGCTTCAATACAGGTATTTCTAAAGTTCAGCATAGAGAGAGTCACTTTTACAACTATTGAAACAATCACACTACTCCCGATAGCAAGTAATGGTATCATAATCACAAAAGCGAAAACCATCAGTAGATTTATTAGTGGGAATGGTTGGAAAAAATACAACGGAATTTGAACACTGAACAAAAACAAGCCACAAAGGGGCAAGTAAACAATGTACGAAGAAATAATATTCACAAGTTTAACCTGCCACTCTTCAAGTGGTAAAACAAATACCTGATTATGATCAGTTCCAACGAGCAAATTTCCAACGCCAAACAGTAACGTCCAAATGCCGAAAAACCAAAAAAGTAAAGCTACGACATACGGGTTCACTTTGTCTAATTGAAGTTCTTGATTCATTTGATAAGGTAACAAGAGAATATATCCAAATGCGAAAATAAATACTATTAAATACCCAAGCGTTGTAAGTCGAGCATGCATCTTGACTGACGTATTTTCATCATTGAGTTTTGACCATTCAAATTGATTTCTTAAACGAATGCAAATTAATTCAATTAGTTGCTTATTCATGCGCACTCACCCTTCTAAACAGTTCACTAAGTGACTCTTTTGCAACCAGTTCTTTCATCAACCCTTCAACTTTTACTTCTCCATGGTCAATTAACACCACTCGATTACAAATTTTTTCAGCTACTTCTAATACATGAGTGGAATAAATAATTTTTGCTCCATTCGCTGCTCTTTTTCTCAATTCATTTGTCAAAAAATAAGAAGCATTGGGATCTAATCCTACAAACGGTTCATCTAAAATTATCAAATCTGGACTATGAAGAAAAATTGAAATTAATACTAAACGTTGTTTCATCCCATGAGAGTAGTTTAAAATCAACTGACCTAAACTTTCTTTCAGATCTAATTGTTCCGCTAAATAATTCACTTCATTCTCAAAAGTCGCTTGGTCAACACGATACATTGAGCCAATAAAATTTAAATACTCGTAGCCTCGTAAGTTTTCATAAACATCCGGGTTATCGGGAGCATATCCAATCATCATCTTAAATTCTTTAGATTCATTTTGTAAATCGATACCATTGAGTGTAATTCTCCCTTTATCAAATGGATGAATCCCCACAATCGATTTCAGAATCGTTGTCTTTCCCGCACCATTTGATCCAATGAAAGCGCATATATCCCCAGGATAAATCGTCAGTGTTAAATCATGAATGCCCTTATTTGATTGAGCATAAATTTTTCGTAAGTTTTGGATTTCTAACATCATTTAATCCCTCCTTTTATAACGCATGCGAATATACGCACAACTGTATACACTCATTGTAATTACGATTGTCAAAAGAATATTCCAAAACCACGTATGCGTCAGTTCTCCCCCCATCATAATCGTTGTTGCATTCTTACTTAATGTACTTGGCAAAAAAAGTTCGAAAAAGACATTATTTACATTCCCTAAAATGAGCATTACCGTGGGAATCAAAATCGTTATCGTTGCCGCTTGAATTTGTGTTTTCACAACAGCACTCGCCATCACGCCTAAAAAGACAATAAACATCATCCACATTTCATAAAAAAGAAGTGCTTGTGTAAAACGTACCATATCAACAGCGTGATAGTATACATTTGTATAATACAAACCAGCGTACAAACCAATTGCTATACTCGGAGCAATAATTAAACTATTCATCAACCATTTACTCATTAAATAGCTACCTGTATTCACTGGCTTTGAAAAAAGAATATCTAAAATACCATTTTGCTTTTCTTTCACAATTGTACCCATCAACGTAATCCCTAAAATAAGAAAGCCAAACTGATTCACTTGTCCGAACACACCAGCAAAAATTTCATTTCCAGATGGCACTTTCGCATTTGGATCAAGCATAATCCCTTGTGTATTTTGACCAATAAGTGTTGGTAATAATTTCATTGTGAGTGGATGCATAATCGCAACACCAATAAACACGATTGGTAACCATACTATCCGATAATCTTTCACTTGCTCTGTCCATTCTTTTTTTAATAAAACGAAAAAACTATGCATGAACTTCACCTACTAACTGCATAAAATACTCCTCCAGTGTAAATTGGCCAATTTCAATTGCCAAAAAAGCAACCTGGTAATCGACAATACTTGCTAAAACTTGATATTGCCACGCTACTTCTACTTTCTTCGTTGTCAAGTGGAGGGTGTCATCAGAAACTGTCACTTCAATTTCTGGGAGCGTTTGTAAATATGAAAGCCATCCCTTATCTAATTGCTCCACTTGAATTGTCAATGTATTCTGCACGTATCTTGCTTGAATATCTCGATAATAAAATTCTTCTACTTTTCGACTTTTATTTAGTACACAAAATCGATTGCACACTTCTTCAGCATCTTTTAAAATATGCGTTGAAAAAATAACGGTTGTTTCATGTTTAATCTTTTCAATCAGATTCAACACTTCTCTTCGTCCAACTGGATCAAGTGCTGAAACTGGTTCATCTAATATCACAACTTGTGGTCGATGAATAATCGCCTGTGCAATTCCAAGCCGTTGTCTCATTCCCCCAGAGAAGTCAGCAACACGCTTCTTTTCAACACCAGAAAGTCCAACGAGTTCAAGAACCTCAGGAATTCTTCTCTCCACTTCAACGTGTTTCATTTTAAAAAGTGAAGCACTAAAACGCAGAACCTCTTCTGCACACATCCAATCATAAAATTGCGGAAATTGGGGAAGATACCCAATTTTATCACGGTGTTTTTCGATTTCAACTTGATTAAAAAGAACACTGCCCGAAGTCGGCTGTAAAATTCCAGAGAGCATACGAAGCAGTGTTGTTTTACCCGCTCCATTTGGTCCAATCAAACCAATACAATCACCTTGTTTAATTTCAAATGAAAAATCATTAACTGCGATATGTTTACCAAATTTCTTTGTTAAATTTTGAAGTATCAATTGAAAGTCTTTATTTTTTTGATCCATCAATCTTTCTCCCAACTATAAAATATATAAGCGGTCCAATAAATGTTATCGCTATTGCTAATACAATCCAAAGTAAAGGATATATTCGCCTTTGCCAATTTTTTATCACATCAACCACGACAATAAGTACAAGTACACTATGAATAATGAGAATTGGTAAAATAATTTGTGCTACATCTGATGACACGTGAAATATATTTGCTATTGATTCAACCATCTATAAAACCTCTTTTCTATCTATTTAGATTTTTTTCGAAATAGAAATTAAAAAAATATTCGTTCCACCCAATCTATTTCGAAAACTTTCTAAATAGATTTTAACATACCCTTTTTTCTAATGCAATACTTATTTAAAAAATGCCTATGTCTATACATAAGCATTCTTCACTATTTCTTTTGCTTTTGATAATACCAATACGAATATATAAATGGCACTCCTGTCATTACAATTATGACAATAAAAAATAGAATTGGTGAAATTTGCAAGATTGTGATAATAAGCATTAAAAGTCCACAAACTACCCACAATGGTCCTGAAAAACGATGTGTAGCACGCCAATTTTTTTCATCCAAAAGTGCCCATGGTGTTTTCACACCAACAAAATAATTATGTTCACATTTAGGTAAATAATTTCCAATGACAATAAACAACAACGATACAGGACCAAAAATAAACATTGCTCCATTAGGCATCAATTTAAGATTGTACACATATAGTCCAACTGAAACACAGACTGATATCACAGGTATCATCCACACTATAATCTTCCACATTTTAGGGTGAATTGGTTTTGTATTCAAAGAAAGAGAGGTAATAAAATATATAAACATATGCGTAACTAATAAAACAATCGGGAGAATAACGATTGCTGGAACTCGATCATAATATGTATCAGCTACACCTTGATAGTTAAAATGGACAGCTACTTTCTCTGGAAGTTGCGGGTATAAATAAAGACCTATTGCAATTGGACTCAGTGTAACTAAACTTGTAAACACTATTTCTTTTTTATTTATCGTCATCTTTTTTTCCTCCAAACTGCGAAATCCATACAAGCATCGATTCAAATACTGTTGTATTAATTTCATAATAAATAAAATTTTTATATTTTGTTTCTTTAATTAAATCCGCTTTTTTCAAAATCGACAAGTGATATGAAATTGTTGCTTGTGACATATCAAATACACTTGCAATCTCTCCGGCTGATAACTTTTTTTGCTTTAACATCGTTAAAATTTCTTGACGTATTGGATCAGCAAGCGCTTTAAACGTATTCATAACTTCACCTCTCTACTTTATATTCAGAATAATACCGACAATAACAAGTAAAATGATAATACCAAGGATTCCCCACACGAACAGATTTGCTACATTAACTGTCCAAGGAAGTACAGTATCTTGTCTTGGAACAATGACATTTGAATCATCTTTATTCATATAAAACCAACTTTGATTATA
>JBOFHN010000015.1:0-8321 GCA_051649665.1 Culicoidibacterales bacterium | reverse complement strand
AAATGTTGAAATAGTTTTCAACATTTTAAATTATATGCTATAATAAAAAATAATATATTTATAATTTGAGGAGGGATGAAATGTCAGGAGAAATTTTAATTAATACAAATACGATAATTTCGATTATTGTTATTTTAATTCTTGGAGCGGTCTTTTTTGCTTTTATAAAATTGATTCAACTTTTGAATGAATTGATTATAACCGTAAAACAATCACATAAAACAATGGATAATCTCGATGTTGTTTTAAATGATGTGAGCCATACATTGCAAAATGTAGAGCCGGTGATTGGTGATGTACATGAGAAATACTTTGCGATGAGTGATTCGTTGACAAAAGCTGTTAGCTTTTTAAGTGGTCTTTTTCCAAATCCAATCCGAAAAAAGGATGATAAATAATGAATATAAACAATGTTTTATTAAATATAAATATATTCATTGGGATTCTCATCGGTATTGTTTTGGTCGTATGCATCCGATATATTGTTGTTCTTTTTCTTGAAGTGAGAAAAGCTGCTCAACATTTTCAAACATTGCAACCGAGCATTGAAACGATTCAAGCGGATTTTTTATCGATGGAAACAAAGTTGACGGAGATTGAAGAAACACCTCTGATTACGCCATCTCCACAGGCAAAACGTTATGGAAAAGTTGCTGCCAATATCATCAAGCAAAAAAGAAAAACACGAATTAAGAAAATGAAAAAGCAAGAAAAAAATCTCAAAAAACGATTAAAGCATTTAAAAACAGAAGAACGATTAAAAAACACACGCAAAGCGCGCAGAAAGGTGAGTAAAACATATGGCAAATAAATGTGCAAAATTTTTAGCAGGATTAACAATTGGAGCAGCAGCAGGGTATGTTGCTGGAACACTCCTCGCATCGAAAGCAGGGGAAGAAACACTTGAGGAATTAAAAATTAAAGCAAAAGTGTTAACAGAGAAAGCACAAGAAAAACAAGAAGAAGTTCGTATAGCACTTCAAAATGAAATTGTTAAACGTAAAGAAGAAATGAAAATCCTCTCGGAGAAAGCAGCAGAAAATGCAGTAGCTTTAAAAGAGAATATGTTTGAGAACGCACATCATTTAAAAGATAATGTAGCGGAGAAATTTGGTCAAGATGAAATTGTATCTGTGAAAAGTTTTAAAGATGAAAATGGTGAATAAGACAGAAAATATGTAAATCGAAAGATGGTGGTGATGAAATGCGCAAGAAAATTGAAAGCGATGTAATCACGATATACGATGTTGCAAAAAAAGCAGGGGTTTCGCTTGCAACAGTATCTCGTGTCATGAATAAAAGTGCAAAAGTAAAACCTGAAAAAGTTGCACGTGTTGAAGAAGCGATTAAAGAATTAAATTATAAACCAAATATGATTGCAAGAGGACTTGCAAGTAAAACAACGACGACAGTCGGGTTGTTAGTTGTTGATACAGAGCGCCTTTCGAACTTTAGTGTTGCGAGTGGTATTGTCGATGTAGCGAATATGAAAGAGTATAATTACAGTGTAAAACTTAATTCATATCAAGGGGATGAATCTCGCATTGAAGAAGCGTGGACAGATATGCTATCAAAACAAGTTGATGGTATTTTATTCATGTGTGATGTGATGACACCGCAAATTGAAAAGATGATTCAAGAATCAAATGTCAATGTTGTTTTAATTAATACGTATACAGCCTCAAAAACAATTCCGAGTGTGCGACTTGATTATGAACAAATCTTCCAAGATATTTT
The DNA here is from genome assembly GCA_051649665.1 of Culicoidibacterales bacterium. Lineage (GTDB taxonomy): Bacteria > Bacillota_I > Bacilli_A > Culicoidibacterales > JBOFHN01 > JBOFHN01. The sequence continues at coordinate 6,584 of JBOFHN010000015.1, read as the reverse complement.
CACAGAAGAAGCTGATATTGTAGCATCGGAAATACTCTACGTATCTCGCCAGAAAGAAATAGAGGGTGGAGAATTTTTACGTGATTTATTTGCAACAGTTGCAGAAAAGCAAAAGAAAGCAATCAAAAAAAATCAAATAGTTGTTTTAGATGGACAGTATGCTGAAGCACATGCATATTTTACTGAATATTTTAAAACGAATAAAAAGCAATTTATCGTTTGTGAAAGTGATACTGTTGCGGCTGCATGTATTAATGCAGCAATAGATGCAAAGCTTTCAATTCCAGAAGATATTCAAGTGTTTAGTTTAATGATGACAAAATTAACAGAAGTTATCCGACCATCGGTATCGGGTGTTAATTATCCGTATTATAAAGTCGGTGCTGTTGCGATGCGACTATTAACAAAATTTATGAAAAAAGAAGAATTAAGTTCAAATCAATATGTTGTTGATTACGTTATTGATTGGAATGAAACGACAAGATAAAATAGCAGAAGCGATATGATTTATGACAATGAAGCAGAGACTTTGCGGTTGGTGAAAGCAAAGCATTGAAATCATAGTATACACCTGCAGAAATATTTTATGGTAGCCACCATTATCGGCATAAGAGTATAGACGTCATGTCTAAACGAGGGTGGTACCACGAGCAATTCGTCCCTTGCGTAAGCAAGGGGCTTTTTTATATGAAAGGATGAGTAAGATGAATATATTTCAAGATTTGAAGTCAAGAGGATTAATTTACCAAACAACTGGTGATGAAGAAGTAGAAAAGTTATTACATACAGATAAGCAGGTTATTTATTGTGGGGTTGATCCAACAGGTGATAGCTTACATGTCGGTCATTTATTTCCGATGCGAACGCTTTTACGTTTTGCAAAAGAAGGTCACAAAATTATCTTCTTAGTTGGTGGAGCAACTGGTATGATCGGTGATCCAGGTGGAAAGGCTGCTGAACGTAAATTATTGAGTGAAGAAGTTGTGCGCCACAATGCGGATATGTTGATGGGACAATTAAAAGAGTTAGCTGCAAGTGCAGGTGTTTTAGAACAAGCGATATTTGTTAACAATCTCGACTGGACGAAACAAATCGATCTTATTTCATTTTTCCGTGATTATGGGAAACATTTCCCATTGACACAAATGCTGGCAAAAGAAAGTGTAAAAACACGACTTGAAGTCGGTATTTCGTATACTGAATTTTCATATCAAGTACTCCAAAGTTTAGATTTTGAATACTTATATCGAACATACGATTGTGGAATTCAGATTGGTGGAAGTGACCAATGGGGAAATATGACAGCAGGGATGGAATTTATTCGACGCAAGTCATTTTCCGATGAACAAGAAATGAAGACACAGCCACATGTGATTACATTTCCCTTGTTGACAAAAGCAGATGGAACGAAATTTGGAAAAAGTGAAGGGGGTGCAATTTGGCTTAATGCTGAAAAAACATCAAGTTTTGCTTTTTACCAATTCTGGTTGAATACAAGTGATTCAGATGTTGAAAAATATATGTATTACTTTAGTGATTGTGCTGTTGAAGAAATTCAAAAGATGGTTGAAGCTCATAAAGAAGCACCACATCTCAGAACGCTTCAGCGTGCCCTTGCAGAAGAGTTAACTGTCTTGATTCATGGTCAAGAAGCATGTGAAAAAGCGATTGCGATGAGTGAAGTGCTTTTTACAGGTGCATTTAAATCACTTGATGCGGATTCGATTGTCGAACTCCTATCAGATGTACCGAGTTGCAAAACTGCAGAAGATATGTCACTTGTTGATGCACTTGTATTAGTCGGTGCAGCAAAATCAAATCGCGAAGCACGTGATTTTATCAAAGGAAATGCAGTTGCTATCAACGGTGAAAAAGTGAGTGATCTTGAAGCCGTTATTCAAAAAAATGATGCAATAGATCAACGTGTGACAGTTATCAAACGAGGGAAGAAATTACACTTTTTACTCATTCATGAATAAATAAAGGAGGCTACGAAGTGGTCAATTATCATATAACGCCGCAATTTAAAACGAATATTCTATTTAAATCGTACTGTTTTCCATACAGTAAAGCAAAACGTTCAGAGGTTGCAATGCTCGCGCGTCTTTTTCAATACGGAATAGATCAATATCCGAGCAAACGTGAGTTAAAAAAGCAACTTGAAATGCTGTATAATGTCCAATTCGCAGTCGGTGTTGAACGTGATGGAATGTGCCTTGTTTTAACATTTACATTGACTTTTCCGGAGTATCGATTTGTCAATGATGAAATTGCTTTTTCCCAAGCAATTGAATTATTTCAGCAACTAGTTGAAGCACCATACTTTATGAAATCAACAAATTTTAATGCTTCATTTGAACAAGAAAAGCAACATTTAATTGAACAAATTAAAAGTGTATATGATGATAAAACACAATATGCATTTACGCAATTACAAACACGTCTTTTAAGTGGTAGTCCATATTTTGAGGATATTACAGGAACTGAGGAAATGGTTCGCAACACAAAACTCGAAGATGTTCGAGCATGTTGGGAATTTATTCAAAAAACAGCACGTATTGATATGTATGCAACAGTTGCTAAAGAAGAGACAGCAGCGAAATTATGTGATGCATTTAAGGGGAAAGAAAGGGAAGTTCAATTTGAGCAACAAGTATCAGCAACAGATTTCAAACATTTTAGTGATGTAGAAGTTCAACAAGTAACACAAGCAAAAATTAATTTTGCTTTTACAAATGATATTAAAATTGATAGTCCTGAATATTTTTCAAACATGATAGCAACATCTGTTTTAGGTGGTGGATCACAATCAAAATTATTTCAAAATGTGCGTGAAAAGAACTCACTTGCATATTATGCCAACGCAATTACGGATACTAATAGTGGACTCATGTATATTTATTCGGGTGTGAACATTGATAAAATTGAAGAAGCAACAACATGTATCTTTGAGCAAATTGAAGCGATGAAACAAGGTGATGTCAGTGATGAAGAATTAGCATTGACAAAAAAAATCATAGTTAACGGTGTTCGTGAATCACTTAATCGACCAATGGGAATCATTCAATTTGATCGGAAGTTAAAAAAACATGAAGGTATAAATAATTTAGAACAATACGTGAATCACATTATGAATGTGACAAAAGAAGAAGTAATGACTGTTGCTATGAGATGGGAACTTTGTGGACAGTTTGTGTTGAAAGGAGATGAATAGATGGAGAAAAAAGTATATGCCTCAATTGAAGAAACAATTTATACAAAAACATTGAGTAATGGGCTTCAACTTGTTGTTTATCCTAAGCGTGGATTTACAAAATCATATGCTGTATTTACAACGTATTATGGCTCTATCGACAATCACTTTCAAACAGTAGACGGTGAAACACATCAAGTAGCAGATGGAATTGCTCACTTTTTAGAGCATAAGTTATTTGAAAAAGAAGAAGTAGATGTGATGAATACATTTAATGAACTGGGTGCGAATACAAATGCATTTACGTCATTTAATCAAACTTCGTATCTCTTTTCGACAACGCATGACATTGAAGCATCGCTGAATCTACTGCTTGATTTTGTGCAAGAACCATTTTTTAGCGATGAGAGCGTTGAAAAAGAAAAAGGCATTATTGGTGAAGAAATTGATATGTATAACGATGATGCGGGATGGCGCAATTATTTCGGGACGATTGAACAGATGTATCATGCTCACCCCGTTAAAATTGATATTGCGGGGACAAAAGAGACGATTTCTAAAATAACAAAAGAACAACTTTATTTGTGTTATCATACATTTTATCATCCAAGTAACATGGTACTCTTTGTCAGTGGTGATGTAGATGTTGTTCAAATTGAAAATATCGTTGAACATAATCAACAACAAAAGCTCTTTCCCAAACCGCAACTTTTACAGCGATTTTATCCAAAAGAAGCAAATACAGTTGCGATTTCAGAGAAAGTATTGAATATGGATGTGACGCACCCGAAGGTGATGTTCGGTTTGAAGCTTCCGCTTGCTGAATGTGGATATTCAGATATTCAACTAGAAGTTATACTTGAAATTTTGCTCGAAATGACGCTTGGAAAAGGAAGCAAATTAAATGAACGTTACATGAAAGAACAAGTGATTTTAGAACCACTTGGCTATGAAATAGCGATTGAATCATCATATCGCCATATCATTATCGGTACAGATATAAATGAATCATCTAGCTTAAAGGATGTTTTTCTCGCTGATTTCCGATCAGAACTTAATGAGGTAGTGGAAGAAGATTTCATTCGAATCAAGCATAAGATGCTCGGTGAAAATTTAGCGTCGCTCAATTCGCTTGAATATATCGCTAATAATTATACGAAATATATTTTTCAAGGGATTGATATTTTTGAAATATTCGAGATGATTCAGCAACTTAGATTTACCGATGTAACTGAATTAATTCCACTTCTTTTAAAATGTCAAAATACGGTGAATATCATTCAAAAATAAAAGAGTAAAAGGAGCTTTCAAAAGCTCCTTTTCACATGGATAAAACTTGAGAAAAAGTTGAAAATAGCGTATAATGTATTGGAGATATGATAACCTAAATATAACCTTGGAGGATAGAATGAATAAATTACAAATTTGCGCCTTAGGTGGGCTTGATGAAAATGGAAAAAATATGTATGTCGTGGAATACAACAATGCGTTGTTCATCATTGACGCTGGTCTAAAATACCCAGATAATGCATTGTTCGGAATTGATAAAGTTGTTCCAGATATTACCTATTTGATTGAAAATAAAGATCGTATTGCAGGACTTTTTATTACACATGCACATGAAGATCACTACGGTGGTGTGACACAACTTCTACAAAAGATTACAGTACCAATCTACGCGACAAGATTAACAAAGGCGATTATTGCCGATGTAATTCAATCAGATGGAATTACGAATTATAAAGGATTTAATGAAGTAAAACCAGGTGAGACAAAGAAAGTGAAAGGTGTTGATATATCTTTCATTCAGATGACACATTCAATTCCTGAAAACTGTGCTATTTCGATTGCAACAGAACACGGTGCTGTTGTTTTCTCAAGTGATTATGTATTTGATCCATCAGCACAATCGTTTTACGCGATGAATATGCAAGCATTGAATACACTCGGTGAAAATGGCGTACACACATTGATGCTTTCAAGCCGTGGTATTGAAAAAGACGGATTTGCTGGAAATACTGATGCATTCCGTAAAGAAGTTTCGAATATGTTTTATGGAGTGAAAGGGCGTATTATTTTAACATCATATGCGACGGACTTAAAACGTATTCAAAATATTATTGATAGTACAGTTGAGTACAATCGAAAATTATTTATCTCAGGAGTACGTGGACAACGTTTAATCGATATCGCCTTACGTCTTGGGTACTTAGAAGCACCAAAAGGATTAATTATCGGGCCAAATGAACTTTCTCGTCAAGAAAAGAATTTAGTTGTGCTCGTGGCAGGAAATAGTGGGGTTCCATTTAGATCACTTATCCGCATGTCTAAAAATCGCGATAAATTTATCCAATTTAAAAAGACGGATACACTTATTTTAGGAACACCAGCAATTGCAGGGAATGAGAAAATATCAGCGATTGCGCTTGATGCAGTTTATGCGAGCGGATGTAAAGTTATTTCGATGAGTAAAAACGTGTTTACGAGTTCACATGCAGCAAAAGAAGATGCGAAAATGCTCATCAAGATGCTCAACCCGAAATATATTTTCCCAGTTGATGGTGATTATCGCCATTTTGTACATGTTGAGGAAATCGCATGTCAACTCGGAATGGATAAAAACCAAGTTCAAATTCGTGATAATGGTGAACAGTTAACATTTGATGCACACGGTGTCCCTGTGAAAAAGATTGCGAAAATCAAAACAGATGATGTACTAATCGATGGAGCAGTACTTGGCGATGTAAGTGATTTTGTTTTACGTGACCGTATGCAACTTTCAGAAGATGGAATTGTTACAGTGAGTATGACAGTAAAACGAAAAGAAGGTCGACTCGTTGGTAAACCACAGTTGAATGTTGTTGGATTTGTACATCGCGAGAAATCAAAACAATTTCTCAATGATATTGAAAATGCAATTTACGAAGCAGCTCAAGCATATTTTTCAAAAGGAAATACAGACTGGAACCAATTAAAAGGTGAAGTTCGCGAATTAACAAATAAAATGATTTATAAACGTACTAAACGTAAACCAGTTATTATGACAGTCATTCTCGATGCATAAATATATGTAGAAGAAAGGAGATGTACATGGCTTCTCAAGTAAGAAAAAAATCAGCGAAAAAGCAAACTCCAAAATCGAAAAAGAACCAAACATCTCCTTCGTTTACAGGAGAAATCATTGCTTTAATTTTAACCGTGCTTATTGTTATTGGAATGTTTTCACTCGGATTCATCGGACAAAAAATCGCACAAACATACCAATTTCTCTTTGGTATGTTTTATGTTCCTTTCATGCTTTTTACAATTGCTATGACTTGGCTTTTTGCTCGGCATAAACAGCATGTTCGATTAACCAAAACAGCATGGGGAATCATCTTTGTTTTCATTT
>JBOFHN010000014.1:0-26783 GCA_051649665.1 Culicoidibacterales bacterium | reverse complement strand
AAACTCTTTGAAGACGTAAGTATTAAATTTACCCCAGGGAACTGTTATGGTGTTATTGGTGCCAACGGTGCTGGGAAATCAACATTTTTAAAAATCTTATCAGGAGAAATCGATTCAACATCAGGGAATGTACACCTTGAACCTGGTCGCCGAATGACATTCTTAAAGCAAGATCAATTTGCTTACGATGAAGAAATGGTTCTCAATGTTGTTATTCGTGGGCATGAACGTCTCTTTGATATCATGCAAGAGACAAATGAATTATATGCAAAACCTGATTTCAACGATGATGATGGTATGCGTGTTGCAGAACTTCAAGCAGAATTCGCTGAAATGGATGGATGGAATGCGGAAACTGATGCTGCACAGCTTTTAACTGGTCTTGGTATTACTGTTGACCTTCATGATAAAAAGATGGCTGAATTAACCGCTGGTCAAAAAGTAAAAGTCCTTCTTGCTCAAGCACTTTTTGGTAATCCTGATGTTCTTTTACTCGATGAGCCGACAAACAACCTTGATATCAAAGCGATTCGTTGGCTTGAGGAATTCCTCATCGATTTCCAAAACACGGTAATCGTTGTTTCCCATGACCGTCACTTCTTAAATAAAATCTGTACACACATGTGTGATGTTGACCGTTATCAAATTAAACTTTATGTTGGTAACTATGATTTCTGGTATGAATCAAGTCAACTTGCTCAACGTTTACTTCAAGATTCAAACCGTAAAAAAGAAGAAAAAATGAAAGAACTCCAAGACTTCATCGCTCGTTTCTCGGCAAACGCCTCTAAAGCGAAGCAAGCAACAAGTCGTAAAAAGACACTTGAAAAGATTTCACTCGATGATATCATCCCATCAAGTCGTCGTTATCCTTTTATTCAATTCGTTCCTGAGCGCGAACTTGGAAATGATCTTGTTACACTTGAAAATGTTTCAAAATCAGTTGAAGGTGTTAAACTTATCGATAATATTAGTTTCACTTTAAAACCAAAAGATAAAGTCGCAATCATCGGACGCAATGACCTTGCGGTTACTACACTACTTCGTCTTCTTGCTGATGAAGTAACACCAGATGAAGGAACGATCAAATGGGGAATCACAACAAGTCGTTCATATCTTCCAAAGGACTTCAGTGAATACTTCACTGCTGATATGGGGAAAATGAATCTTGTTGACTGGCTCCGTCAATATTCACCAAATGATCAAACAGAGAGTTTCCTCCGCGGTTTCCTTGGACGCATGCTCTTCTCCGGTGAAGAACCACTTAAAAAAGTTTCTGTCCTCTCAGGAGGAGAAAAGATGCGTTGTATGTTCTCACGTCAGATGTTAAGTGGTGCCAATGCACTCATCTTCGATGATCCAACCAATCACCTTGATCTTGAGTCAATTACAGCACTCAATACAGGAATGGAAAGTTTCAAAGAAAGTATCATCTTCTCATCTCACGATTTACAATTCGTCAACACAATTGCAAATCGTATTATCGAAATTACGCCAAAAGGAATTATCGATAAAGAAATGACGTATGAAGAATATCTTGATGATAAAGAACTTCAAGCAAAAATTGATGAAATGTACGAATAAAAAAGAGGGTTCCCCCTCTTTTTTTTAATCAATTTGGTATTTACACATTTTTTTTATACAATAGTACATAGAGTATACGAGGTGAGAAAATGGAACAATACGAAAATGACTTTGACTTAAATGAATATTTACGCTCTCGTTCAATGACTGAACATGCACGATATGAAAGTGACGATGATTACTACTACGATGATGATCGTGTTGATGAATATCCAACAAAAAGAAATATTAATCGTAAACCACAAAAAATGAAAAAACAAAAACGAAAAAAACGCTCTTTTTGGAAAATTATTTGGTGGATCATCTTAGTTCTTCTTGTAGTTGTTATTGCAATTGGCGCTTCTCAGTTCCAAACACTACAACGAATTTGGGAAACATTCGATTCAACTGCTTTCACAACGACACAAAGTAAAAAAAGTGATGCAAAAGGAATTTTAGTTATCGGTACTGACCTCACAGGAAGTGCCGAAAATTTAAATGGCTATGCTGATTCAATTACATATTTCGGTATTAATACAACAGCGCGAAAAACAGCATCACTCCCTATTTATCGTGATGCCCGAATACCTGTTACATGTAATAACAAACAACTTGATAACATTAATCGAATCACTAAGAAATTCAATATCACTTGTCTTGCTGAATCAACTTCATCGATGCTTAATTTACCAATTGATTACTATGTTGCAATTACAATCGATGGTGTCCAAACCGTCGTCGATAAAATCGGTGGTATTGATATTACACCAACGGAAACATTTACTAGTGAATACGGTCGTGATAACAAAATTCATTCATTTACCAAAGGGGTTAAACAGCACATGGATGGACCTACTGTCGTTGCCTATCTTCGTGATAGACAACACGGAAATGGTGAAGGACGCGCTAATCGACAGTTGTCCGCAATTCAAGCAGTTAAATCCGCATGCACTACCGATATACTCAAATGTTATAATGATGTACTCCCAAGTGTAAGCAAAATGATGCGAACAAACATCCCCGTTGATAAAATCACCATGTTAAGTGCAATTGGTGATAAATCCTATGATGCAAAAGCATTTTCTGTTATTAGTGGGCAAAATACACAATTACAAGATGGATGGTCACAAATCGTCGATGAAGATGATCGCAAAACAAAGACTGACTATTTCCGAAACAATATATTTGCATAGTAAAAACCACGTGTTTCCACGTGGTTTTTTAGTATTTATTTTTATTATATTTTTCAATTGCTTGAACAGTATCGCTGAGTAATTCAACCATTATTTCTGGATTTTTCAACATTTTATCATAAATATGGCGGTTGGATTTGATTGCATTTAAAATCTCGATATCCATTTTCGAATTTACTTGATAAAGGGCGGCATCTTCATTAAGGCGAAGCGTTCTACCTGTAAGGGTATAAAACTCTGTAATCAATGCAAAGATATCTGTATCAAATATTTCTGCATACGTTTCTAACATTTCCAATGTCGGAACACGTTTGTTCTGTTCAAGCATACTAACAACACTGATTGACATGTTCATGCGATTTGCAAGTTCGGTTTGTGTCATCTTTTGTTCCGTACGTAAACGTTTAAAAATTATACCAAATCCAGATTTCATAGCGTTCCTCCCTTTTTTAAAATATTATCACATTTAAATTAAAGAAATCGCTTGTTTTCTAGAATCGATAAATTTTTATTAATTTTCGATTTTGGAAAATTTAGTGTTTAAAATCATCTGCCTCTTGTACTAATTTAGCTAAAATATTCAAGGCATCAAGAGGTGTCAAGGATTCAACATGAACTTCTAAAAGTTGTGCAATAAGTGCATCTTTCTTTTCGTTGTCACTTTCGCTTGGCTCTACTTCCCAATCAATTTCATGGCTTGAAAATAAGTCCAATTGTTCATTCTTTTTCTGTGCTTCAAATTGGTCAAGTAACATTGAAGCACGTTTAATAACTGGCTTAGGTAATTTAGCAAGACTTGCAACATGAACACCGTAGCTCTTATCAACACTTCCTGGTAAAACTTTGTGTAAAAAGCGTAGGCTACCATACTCTTCTTTTGCTGATACATGAACATTTACAACTCCTGTGAGATGTTGTTCTAATTGCGTGAGTTCATGATAATGCGTTGCAAACAATGTTTTGGCACCTATTTTATCATGAATATATTCGATAATTGCTTGTGCGAGTGCTATTCCATCATATGTCGCTGTTCCACGACCAATTTCATCAAATAAAATCAAACTTTTATCAGTTGCTTCACTTAGTGCCGTTTCAACCTCGAGCATCTCAACCATAAATGTACTCTGTCCTGAGAGCGCATCATCACTTGCACCAATACGTGTAAAAATACGGTCAAAGAGCGGTAGGCGTGCTGATGATGCAGGAATGAATGCACCAATTTGGTTTAAAATTATCGCATGTCCGATACTGCGTAAATATGTACTTTTCCCTGCCATATTCGGTCCTGTAATAATATGGACATTCGTCTTGCTTGGCATATGTAAATCATTTGGTACATATGCTCCTCGATCAAGTAATGTCTCCACAACAGCATGGCGTAAATCAATTAATTCTGTATCATCTGTTTCAACAATTTCAGCTTGAATGTATTTTTTTTCTAACAATTGAGCAAAAGCTTGCATGACATCAATAAAGGCAAGTTCTTCTGCAAGTACTTGAACTTTTTGAATATACTCTGCACGAATCATATCGCGAAGTTCACAAAACAATTGGTATTCCATCTGCATACTTCTGTCTTTTGATGAGAGAATTTTCGTTTCGACTTGTGAGAGTTCTGGTGTGATATAACGTTCCCCTGTTGTCAGCGTTTGTTTACGTTCAAATCCCCACGCCTCATCAACAAGATGAACACTCCCTTTACTAATTTCAATATAGTAACCAAAATTTCGATTATAACCAATTTTCAGTGTTTTAATTCCAGTTCTTTCACGTTGTGTTTGTTCGAATTCTGCAAGCCATGCGTTTGCATTTTCGGCAATAGCACGTACTTCATCCAGTGCCTCGTTAAATCCTTTGCGAATCACATTCCCTTCTTTTATCGTCAATCCACATTCAGGATCGATTGCTCTTTCCAGTAAATTAGCAAGCTCTGCAAGCGGATCAATTTGTTCAAAGAACGAACGTACTTCTTGGTCATCAATTTTTGTGGCATGTTCTAAAATAAGTGGTACTTGTTGTAAAGTATGTTTCAGTTGTAATAAATCACGACCGTGTGTATTTTGAAATGCAATTCGACTGATTAATCGTTCTAAGTCATAAACTTTTTTCAACGCATCTTTGATATGTTCTGTTTTCTCATATTCATGATGAAGTACAGTTGCAAAGTGCTGTCTTTTTACAATCTCTTGACGATCAAATAGTGGTGTATCAAAGTAAGAACGTAATTTTCGACTTCCGATTGCTGTTTTCGTTGTATCAATTTGTGAAAAAAGCGAACCTTGTTTTGAACCAAATCGCTGTGTACGTGTTAATTCAAGGTGCATCTTCGTATTGTAGTCAAGCATTAATTGCGCTTGATTACTTTTAATAATAATTGGCTTTAGATGTGCTAACTCTTGTTTACTTGTTTCAACAAAATAACTAAGTAGCAAGTCAGCTGTCCTACGCATTTCCTCGATTTCAAGATTAATGTACAAATGCTGATACACATTACGTACTTGTGGTAAAATTCGACCACGAGAAATCAAAGCAATATCCGACGCAATTGCATCATCAGATTCAGTAACAATTTCTTTAACTTGAATTGATTTCGCATGTGCAAGCGCATCATCCAGTGATTCAAATTCCATCACAAATACATCACCGATAGATAAATCAGCATACGCTGTATATACGCGTTTTCGTTGTTGAATCAAGGCATACGTATATACTGATTGCGATGCAGAATCACTTCCTTCTATTACATAATTTCCGGGTGTATGCACGCGCACCACATCACGCTCGACAATTTTCCCAAGTCCTGCTTCTGTTACTTGTTCACAAATCGCAACTTTAAATCCTTTTTCAATTAAACGATCAATATAGTTTTTAGCAGCATGATGCGGCACTCCACACATCGGTATTTTCTCACTGTATCCCGCATCGCGCGCTGTTAATGCAATTTCAAGTTCCCGCGATACTGTAATCGCATCTTGAAAAAACATCTCATAAAAATCGCCAAGACGAAAAAAGAGGATATCATCTGGATATTCTCGTTTTTTCATTATGTACTGCTGCATCATCGGTGTAAAGAGGGTCACATCAACTGTTAATGCATCCATTATATCGCCTCCTGCTTTTCTTAAAATCTATTTTGTTACATATTTTATATACTGCGTATGAAATGCCTATACCAATTAATGCACCAATAAATGTATCAATCGGATAGTGCATGTATAAATATATTCTCGACCAGGCCATGATGAGTATCGCACTCAACCCAATTGCTAAATAGCGTTTATAATACAACCAGCACATCGCTCCAAGACTTGCCACTGCTGCTGTGTGTCCTGATGGAAACGAAACATAATATTCTATTTTCTCCACATTGATAAGCGGTATCATCTTCTGTGCTACAAATGGTCTTGGTCTCCCAATCAATACTTTTGTCACGGTTACCATCAATGTTGTAACAATGACTGAAATAATTAAAAGAAGAGCTAATCTTCTCGTTTTTTTTGGTATGAGCAAAAGAAATAAAAGTATCACATAAAGAAGCACATCTCCACCTAGTACATCAAGTATTTTCGCTATTTCATCTAAGACTGGAAAGCGAAATTGAGCAATAAACTGTTGCAAGAAATGATCCCATTGACTAAAAAGTTCCATAACTTATTCCTTATCAGCAAAAATACTAAGTGAAAGTTTTGTCAGTAAAAAGCCGAGTACAACATTTACTCCTGTTAAAATCACGAATGAAACATTCGCATTCACTTTTAAACTCGAAAGGATGTGCATTCCACCAGCTCCAACAACAAGTTGTAATCCAACAAGCGGACCCGCAAATGCAAAAAAGCCTTTAATTGAAAGTTTATGTTTAAAAGTCAACAATGAATTGAGGATGTATGACACTAAAATACCGACAAATTGAGCGATGACAAAAGCGATAATATTTTGGACAATTCCATCTTTAATTACCCATAACACAACTCGAAACAGGATAAACGAAATCACTGTATTAATTCCACCAATCAATGCATAACGCACAAATTGGTGCTCAAGTAATTTATTAAATGTCTTACTTACCATATACTTCCTCCAATTTATTCACCATTCGTTTCAATGCTTCAGAACGATGGGAAATTTTATTTTTTTCTTCACTGCTCATTTCCGCAAAAGTTTTTTCAAAAGGTGGATAATAGACAACTGGATTGTAACCAAATCCATTTGTTCCTCTACCCTCATGTGTTATTTCACCAACAACTTGACCCGCTGTATGTAAATATGGAACTCCTTCTGGCAAGTCTGCAGCAATAAAGACAAGTTCACAGACAAATGCAGCACCTCTTTTTGTATCAGGAACATTGAGCATTTCTTTTAATAATCGTGTATTATTTTCAGCATCAGTAGCATTTTTTCCAGCGTAACGTGCAGAATAAACACCTGGTTTCCCATGTAGTGCTAAAACAGATAGACCCGAATCATCAGCTAGTGTTGGCATTTGTGTAAGATCAAAAATCGCCTTTGCTTTTAAATATGCATTTTCAAAATATGTCGTCCCTGTTTCTTCTACATCGATAACAATATCCGCCTCAGCAAGCGATATAATTTCATGTCCAAGTGGTGCAAACATCTCTTGGAATTCTTTTACTTTTCCAGCATTATTTGATGCGAGCAAAATTTTCATATTGAACTTCTCCTTTAGGAAGATTATTTTGAATTAAAAATTGTTGAAATTGTCCAGTGTCGCCTGATGTCACATAAAGAAATGAACGCTTCTCCTCTGATTGTAAATTGTCAACAACTTGAATCAATGCCATTGCCGGATCAATCAATTGCACTTTTGGCAGACAGCGCTGAATCGATGAAGCTAAAAATGGAAAATGGGTACACCCAAGAATTAACATTGAACAATTCGCTACTGGTAATAGCACTTCTTTTATTTGTTCTTCATCACTCGCGCGCACACCCTCAACCATATCAACAAAACACTGTGTGGGAATGACGGTTGATTCTATCTCAAGTTGACCAAAGCGCTTTTGAAAATATTGGCTGCTCACTGTTTTTTCCGTTGCAATCACCCCTACCGGTGCTTGCCATATCATTTCTTTTTCAAATAATTGTTGCGATATACCATATATCGGAAGGGTGTAGTGGGCTTGGAGTTGTGGAAGAATATTTGTCGCTATCGTTCCACAAGCGATAACAATCAGCTCCACACTATGTTCGCAAATTAAATAATCAATCAAATCCGTTGCAAATTGATACAGTGTTTCAATATCACGCACTCCATACGGTGCTCGACTATTATCGCCAGCATAAATCATCGTATGATTTTGAACACCAATCTTCGCATATGCTTGAATAAAGCTCAATCCACCGTAACCTGAATCAATCACACCAATTCGTGCCATACATCCACCTCCTTTTATTATTTTTATTTATGCTTTTTTAACTGTCTGATGAGGGAGTTTTAATACTTTAATACCTTTTCCATCAAAAGCAATACGGAATAAATCACCTTCAACACCGACAATAACACCTTTGCCAAACAATGTATGTATAACAGCATCACCAAGTGCATATGTTTCATTGGAAACTGGCTTGTTTGTTTGCATTTGTTGATTCATCATCCTTGGTTGATTATCAAATGTATATTGTTTCGGACGTGCATATGGATCGTTCTTAATAACTTCAACATCCATTTCTTGTACAAATTGCGATGGCATTCGGAAATCATAATGATATCCTCCAACACGAGCTCCACTCATGTAAAGATGTGATTTAGCACGCGTTACTGCAACATATGCAAGACGTCGCTCTTCTTCTAATCCGTCGAGTGATTCATCAAGTGTTTTTTGTGATGGAAATACCCCTTCAACAAATGAGGCAAGGAAGACAATTGGAAATTCTAATCCTTTTGCTGCATGTACCGTCATCAATGTTACAGAACCACCAATTGTTTCTTTATCATTATCACTATAAAGTGCTGCTTCCGTTAAAAAGTCAGCTAGTGTCGCATCTTCGCGCTCACTGAAAAAATCACAAAACACACGTTCAAGTTCCATAATATTTTCTTTTCGACTATCATCCTCATCATCAAGATAATGATATAAATTGACACTTTCAATCAATGTTTGGAAATAATGTTGTGGTT
This sequence comes from Culicoidibacterales bacterium, assembly GCA_051649665.1. Classification (GTDB taxonomy): domain Bacteria; phylum Bacillota_I; class Bacilli_A; order Culicoidibacterales; family JBOFHN01; genus JBOFHN01. The sequence continues at coordinate 17,891 of JBOFHN010000014.1, read as the reverse complement.
CTTCTTTAACATCAATTTCACTCACTTTGGCAAATGCTTCAACAAGACGATTACGCTCAATTGTCTGTTTGGGCGTCAATGGCATTGTGCGAAATGCTTGCCACATTGATGTGTTAGCACTTTGAGCAGCAAGTGTAATATTTTGCATCGCCTTAGGTCCAATACCAGATGTTAGGTGTGAAATAATACGAGCAAATGATAAATCATCTTGACTCAGATGTAATTTTAAAAGTGCCATGACATGTTTCACTTCAAGACGTTGGTAGAATTGCACACTTCCAAATATTTGATATGGAATTCCAGCTTGAATAAGACCTGTTTCAATATATCGAGAAACATAATTTGCTCGATATAAAATTGCCATATCATGATATTCATTTCCATCGCTAATCAATGTATTAATCTGCGTCACAATATTTTTAATCTCATCATTTTCACGATCAACAAATGTATAAATTGGTTCCATCTCCCCTTTTGTTTGTGCACTAAGAGGGTTATCTAAACGACTTTTATTATTCGCAATCAAGCTATTGGCGCGATCCAAAATATGTTGCGTTGAACGATAATTTTCACTCAAGTAAATCGTTTGTGTTTTCGGATATTGTTTATCAAAATCAAGTAAGATTTTAGGTCGAGCTCCACGCCAACTATAAATCGATTGATCTGGATCACCAACGACACAAAGATTATGGTGACCACTTGTTAAGTAATGTAGCAATATGCTTTGTACATCATTTGTATCTTGAAACTCATCAACATGAATATAACGATAACGTCGAGTAACATTCTCCATCATCTCCGGATTTCGTTCAAATAGTTTCACAGCTTCTAGCAATAAATCATCAAAATCAAATAAAGACTGCGTCTTTAAGTACGCTTGATAGCGGCGGTATACTTCAATAAAATCTTTTTCAAAATTTGTCGTTGCATACACTTCTGCTTCTGTCGGTGTCATGTTGCTATTTTTATAGTTGCTAATTTTCGAAATCGCTAATGCTGGCTTCACATCACTTTTCTTTCCGAACACTTCCTCAATAAGACGTTTCATCAACGTCTTTTGGTCATCTGGGTCGAGAATTAAAAATGGATTTTGTAAATTGAGCAACGCCTCTTTTTCACGTAAAATACGGACACATAGTGAATGGAATGTCGTAGCAACAACAAAATTGCCACTCCCATCATCAAATCGCGTCTTTAAACGCTCTTTCAATTCAGCAGCAGCTTTATTCGTAAAGGTAATCGCTAAAATTTGATTCGGATATGCATCTCCACATTCTATAATTGATGCAATCCTTTCAACAAGAACTCGTGTCTTTCCACTTCCAGCTCCTGCAATAATGCGGACATATCCATCATGGGTGTCAACTGCTTGTTGTTGATTTTGATTCAGTTTCATAGTATCTCCTATCGTCTATTTCGACCTTTCATCAACACCTCTTCCGAAATCGAGCTAATTCGCTCAACAATTCGTTTTGCTCGTATTGTATCCTCACCATTTGTTGTCAATGAGAAATGTGTCAATAGTTGCTCTTGTGTTAAATTTGATGAAAAGCATGTTGCTTTTTGAAAATTCATTCGATGTTGCATGAGTGGTAAAAAGATATCATCACGCGTGAAATTCGTAATTGATTCTGAACCTATGTCATCAATTAAAAGTAAATCAACATCTTTTAATTTTTGGACATAATCATACGCTTCATCAAAATGCGTCTTTAAATAACTAATCACCTCAGGCCAAAAGCAAAGTGCAACTGTAAATCCTGAACGTGTAACACCACTTGCAATTGCAGCTAAAAGATGTGTTTTACCAACACCAAAACTTCCAGATATGTACAACCCTTTCGTCGCTTTTTTCTCACAGAAATCTTTTTGGAATTGAATTGCTTTTTGTAAAGTTTCCGAACTTGCAATCTCACTCATATCCCAGTCATTAAATGTAGCTGTTTTCATCATCTCCGGCAAATAATAAAGTGAAAGTCGATGTGACGCTTGCTGCTGTTGACGAAATGAGCGGGCATACTCTGATTCAACCGTATCAATTTCAACAATTCGCTTTTGTGTTAAACGAAGTCGCGGTTCCATCATTTTATTAATATTTGGATATTCAATAAAATACAAAAATGTTGGCAGTGATCGAACTACCTCTTCTTTTGTTAATTTATGTAATTTAATAAAATCGGTCACTGGTTTTGATTTTTTGAGTTGCTTGAGGCTTTCTTCAAGTACGCTTTCTTCTAAATCATCACTTTTTACCAATGTACTAAGTATCTGCATTTAAAACATCTCCATATTCTTTCAAGAATGTTGCTAATTCCTCTTCACTGAGTGGTGCTTTTGTTTCAATCGCCTCAAAATCGACCATCTCTTGATGGGCTTTTGGTGCGGATTGTCTTTGGTAGCGATTCCCAGTTTGTTTTGCTCCGGTCTTCTTCGCTTCTTTCAACGCCGTAAAATGACGCATCGCATCAATTGCTGTTGTTATTTTTTTACGGTACATCTGTGATGCAATTGCTTCGACATAGGCACGGGTTAATTTTTGATCATTTGTATAGAGCACATAGTCAATAAGAACATTTGTGACACCGCGTGAAAATTGAAATTGACTCATGCACATATCAATAATCCGCAAATCATTTTGTGATACATGACCGAATCTCGCCTTTAAAAAATCTTGTGGTGCTGTATCTTCAAAAAATCGCGCGATTTTTTCATATTCATGCGCCTCACTTATTTCCACGGACTTCTCTTCTAATTTTGGCGCACTACTTGCTACAGTAAGCATGCGTTCCATTTTATTAATATCAATTTCATGTGTTTTAACATCATAGCTTTCAAGAGTGATTCGCGCCATTTCCTCCACTGACTTTTGGAAAATGTAGGCTTTTGATGAAATCATCTCCCTATTAACATCAATTGTCTTCATTCTAACGAAACTTTTCGCCACTAGTGCATCGAAAAGTTCCCAATCGAAATGAGGTGTTTCTCCACTTTGTACAACTTTTGGTGTTTGCATAAGCGGATTAATTTTACCAAAAACATCTGAAAAAGACTTTGTAACTTGCGTATATTCCGGAACTTCATATTGATACCGTTGTTTCAATTCCTCATAACGTACATGACCTACTGACTGAAGTAATAGGCTTGAAAAAAGACCATGATCAAAGAACTGCGTGTACGAAAGTGGACTTCTTAAAACATACACATACACTTCTTCATCTGTAATATACGTTTGTAACAATTGGAGTGCCTCGAGTTTCTCACGAAGTTTTGCAAGTTGTGAAAGACTGAAACCAAATTGTTGCATGAATCGATGATGTGTACCAGAACGTCCATGTTCAACGATCAGATATTGATAGAGCATCGTCGCTTCCGCACCTAAAATTGGCGTATATAAACAAATAAACGCTTCTGAAAATCCAAGCGCGCTATCGTTATATCCTTCTATTTGATAACCTGTTGACGGTACTATCATACATTCTCCTACTTATGTGCAATTTCTTTATCAATCAAAGTGTAAATTGATTTCCCCCATTTTTTAGGAAAACCAAAACGCTTTTTTGTGACTACATACATCCCAACTGTACTTTCCAAACTCGTTGCTCCACCTACTGTTAAGGTTACCTGACCGAACTTGTGATTGAACATATACTCCCCATATTCAGTACTTTTATGGATAAGTGTAAATCCCTTCCCAACAGATAATACTTCTTCTAAATCTTTTTTAAATATTGCTGTTGGAATGTTATATGTTCGTGTTTTAAAATCAGATACACTTCCCGATTCTATCGTGTTAGAAAAAAAACTTCGGAATGACATATATTTCATCACCTTTCTTATTCTTTTTATTATATCAAATTTTCTATATGGAATAAAGGTCTAACCTATGAGTGCTTGGATGATATCTTGTGCTTGCTTTTGAAGATGAGAAAAATCACCATCATTCTCAATCACAATGTCTGCAAGTTCCACTTTTTTGGCCAAATCCATCTGTGAATGAATACGTGCTTCTGCTTCTGCTTCTGTTAAATGATCACGCATACAAATACGCGTTACGCGATCAAGAAGTGGTGCATCAACTACAATAACGCTATCAAAATCAGCTTCAATACCCCACTCGTAAATAAGTGCCGCATCATATACAACAGCTGGTATTCCTTGATTTTCGTAATATTTAAACTTTTCTTGAACACACTGATGAATACGTGGCATAAAAAATTGATTCAATCTTTCTTTTTCTGTTTCATCATGAAAAATGATATTTCCAAGCCGCTTGCGATTGATGACACCCGATTCATTGATTTCAGAACCAAATAGTGCCGTGAGCATGCCGATGATTTTTGGATTTCGATATAACTCATGCACTACTTTATCTGCATCAATTACGGGTATATGATGCATTCTCATCATTCTCGCAACAGTTGATTTCCCACTTCCAATTCCACCTGTGAGTGCAATTTTTTTCATACTACTACTTCCTTCTTTTTTGGCACTTCGGACAATAATACGTCCCGCGTCCACCAACTTTTATTTTAGCAATCGGTGTCTGGCAATTTTTACATGGTTGATCTTTTTGCATGTGAACGGCAAGTTCCAGTTGGAACATGCCATCAATTGTATCAAGTGACTGATATGTTCGAATTGATGCGCCACCTGCTTTTATACCCTGTGTCAAAATACGTCGTGCTTCGGTAATAATTTGACCCGCTTTCAACAATGATACATCACATGCTGGCATTTCTGGGTTCAACTTTACTGCAAATAAAATTTCATCAGCATAAATATTACCAATTCCACACATCACATGTTGATCGAGTAACACTGCTTTCAACGCCATTTTTCGTTTTTTGAGCGCTTTGTGTAAATATGTTGGTGTACACATTTCAAAAAATGGTTCAGGTCCTAATTTAGCAATCGATGGTGTTTTTTCAACATCCGCTGTATCAACAATGTCCATCGTTCCAAATTTGCGCGTATCTAAATATGACAACTCATTCGCACCACTTAAAAATCGTACATGACAATGGCGAGAAGGAGCTTCTTCTATTGCACCATATCGATACTTTCCTTCCATCCGTAAATGCGAAATAATCGTCTTTTGATTATCAAGATGTAAAAAGAGATATTTCCCAATACGAGTTGGTTCTAAAAATGTCGCACCTTCAACAAATTGAATAAAGTCTGAGACATTCGGATGGATCATCTTTTCATAGTTGATGATAACACGTTCTATTTTCATTCCAACAATTCGTTTTGAAAGTTGTCGTCTGACCGTTTCAACTTCTGGTAGTTCTGGCATACATCCTCCTACTTCGCTTCAAACCATGTTTTTCCTGCTGCTTTTTCAACAACAAGTGGTACGCTAAGTGACACTGCGTGTTCCATTTCTTCTTGGATAAGTGTTTCAACTTTTTCACGTTCATTATTTGGAACTTCAAAAATAAGTTCATCATGCACTTGCAATAACATTTTTGTTTGGAGCTGTTCATCATTTAATCGTTTAGCAATTCGAATCATCGCGACTTTAATAATATCCGCTGCACTCCCTTGTATCGGTGCATTCATCGCTGCACGCTCACCGAATTTTTGCTCCATTTTATTGCGTGATTGTAATTCGCGAATATAGCGTCTGCGACCGAGTATCGTCTCAACATAACCATGTATTTTTCCGAAATCAATAATTTCTTGCATATATGTTTCAACTTCAGGTAAATTCGCATTGTATGTTTCAATAAACTGTTTTGCTTCGCGTTGTGATATACCGAGTTGTTCACCAAGCCCAAATTGACTCATTCCATAAATAATACCGAAGTTAATCGCTTTTGCTTGTCGGCGCATAAGACTTGTTACTTTTTCATGTTCTACTTGAAAAATAAGTGATGCTGTTTCAGTATGTACATCACGATGATTTTGAAACGCAGTTTTCAATCCAGCAACATTTCCAAGGTGTGCTAAAATACGCAATTCAATTTGTGAATAATCAAGTGCGAGAATGACATCATTTTGTTCACTTGGAACAAATGCTTTACGGATTTGACGACCAAGTTCAAGCTTCATCGGAATATTCTGAAGATTTGGTTCGACAGATGAAAGTCTCCCTGTCTGCGTTAAAGTTTGTTTATACATCGTATGAATACGTCCATCTTGTAATACAACTTTCTGTAAGCCTTGAACATATGTTGATTGTAATTTTGTATATTGACGATAGAGCAAAATCAATTGTACGATTTCATAATCTTCAGCTAATTTTTCCAATACATCAACCGCAGTTGAATATCCTGTTTTCGTTTTCTTTCCTGATGGAAGACCAAGTTTCCCAAAGAGAACTTCTCCGAGTTGCTTTGGTGAAGCAATATTAAATTCCTCTCCTGCAAGACGATGAATTTCCGTCTCCAATGTTTCAATTTCAGTTTTCAACATAACTTCAAGTCTTTGTAAATACGGTACATCAACAGCAATTCCTGCATATTCCATATCACCAAGTACTCGACTCATCGGTAAATCAACCTCATCATGTAATTTTTGACCATGTTCCACTTGCATCTTTTCTTTTAAACGTCTTGCTGTTTTTTCTGTTGCGACTACCTTTTCAACAACATACGCTTGTAAAACTGAATCTTCTGGAATCGAATACTTCGCCCCCTTACCAAAGACATCCTCACTATTTACAAGATTCACGTGATAAACAGCAGCTAATTTCTCAATTTTATCTGATGTTTGATTAGAATCTAAAATAAATCCTGCCAGCATCGCATCGAAGACAACGCCGCACACTTCTATCCCAATCCACTTCATTGCTACGTATGCTTTTTTGAAATCAAATATGACTTTCGGTGAATTTCCAGCAAGCCAATCCTTTACTGTGTCGGATATTTCATTTTGATTTACTTTTTCATAATAGGCATTTTCTCCATTATAAATCGCAAGTGCGATAATCGAAGCTTGATGATAGTTATCACCATCAAGTTCAACTGTGAGTGTTGATTCATTTTGAAACAACTCAGGTTGGAATGTTAAGTGTACATTCACAGCATTTTCTTGCGGTGCCACTTTGTTCATACCAAGACGATCTGTTCCAAGTTGATTCACGCGACGTCGAATAAGTGAATGAAACTCCATCATTTCAAAGAAATCACGAACCATTTCAAAATCTGGCTCTTTATATTCAAGTTCATCAAGTGTGTATGGTACTTCCATATCACAGATAATCGTTGCAAGTTCTTTTGACATAAATGCAAGATCTTTATTTTGTTCAAGCTTTTCTTTTAATTTCCCTTTAACTGAATCGAGGTTTTCATATACGCCCTCAACTGTCTTATGTTCTAACAGAAGTTTTAGCGCTGTCTTTTCACCAACCCCTGGAACACCTGGAATATTATCTCCACTATCACCCATAAGCCCCTTCATATCGATAATTTGTGATGGAACAAGTCCCATTGTCTCCATTAAACTCGATAAAGTATAATCGGAAAATTCACTTACTCCCTTGCGTGCGATACGAACTCTTGTATTCGTATCAACAAGTTGAAGCATATCTTTATCCCCTGTGATAATCGTCACTTCAAACCCTGCCGTTTCTGCGCTTTTCGCATACGTCCCAACAATGTCATCCGCTTCAAATCCCTTTACTTCCACTTGATGAATATTTTCCGATGCTAGATATTGACGCGCAAATTGAAATTGTGGAACCAAATCTTCTGGTGCAGAATCTCGCGTCCCTTTATAATCAGCATATTTTTCCGTACGAAACGTAGTCTTCCCAGCATCCCAAGCAACAAGTAGATGTGTGAAGTCATGATCAGCTTGTAATTTCTCAAGCATATTCGCAAATCCAAATATTGCATTTGTCGCAATACCATCACTTCGTCTCATCACATTACCACTATAAGCCGTTGCAAAATATGCACGAAAAAGCAGACTATTCCCATCGATTAAAAGTAGTTTTGACACGTCATATCCTCCAAAAATGTATTACTCTCATTATACCACATTTTTCATTTTTATCCCACTTGATATAAACAAAAAAACAAGTCGAAACTTGTTTAAAATTTATTCTATCTAGCGACGTTGCCAGCGGTATAAATCAAATCGCCACTTCATGCTATACACACAAAAAAGGAAGCCTGAACCAATCCAGTACAGAGCAAACGATATACTGTATTCACCCCATATACCACCCGACATCGCAATATTCGCCAAAATAAGAAATTGAAACAATAGCAGGAGCATTACGAAAGTCAAAACCTTTATTCTTCCATCTTCTTTTACCGCACTTTTTTTCGTGAAAAAATACTGCTTCACAATCGGATAATTTTTCCAAAACACATTTGTAAAACATGATATCGCATATAAATACATAAATGAACCAATCCACTGCGAACCAAGATTGAACATGTTCAATTGCAATAGTGCCATGAAGTATAAAAAGAGCGTATATCCATATGAGCGAATTGTTTGAAAAAGGACTGTTCGTAACTGCATATTTTCAATTTGTGTAATGTATTCATCTGTCACTTCTTTAACGGCGTACATAAAAAGAGTACTATTTCCTAAAAAGGATGTGATTGACGTCGGCAGTTTTGTCGCATGTCGTTGCTTCAATTTCAAAAACAACTTCTTGATTTTTACATTCAAATCAAGCATTATACTCAAAAGAAGAACAAGACTCACCAGCAACAAAAAAACACATTGCAAACAGTTGTGTCATTAGATTTGTTAAGTAGACAACATATGTTGCAAGAAGTACATAATACACTGAAATAAAAAATCCCCGAAAAGGAGTAACGTGTTCAAACATCCGAAAATTATGAAATGATAGATACATAAATGACATCGCTAAAAAACACTGACGTTCCATCTCACCACTGATTAGGCAGCAAAGAAATAATGAAAAAGCAACAACAAAACCTTGTTTAACATAATAACCAAGCTCAATATGCCGGATAATTTTTTTATTAAAATTAACTTTTGTTTGATAAAAAGAAAAATCATCAGGCGCTAAAAACAGTTTGTAATAACACTGAAAACACAAGATTTCACTGCATAAGATAAGAAAGACTTTCCCAATACTCGAAATGTAAATCGAAGCAACAAAACAACTCAACGCTAAAACAAGAAAGAAAATAATCAATTGCGATCGTTTAAGCAATCGTAAGCCTTTCACACACTCACTTCTCAACATATTCATAATACATCTTCTCCAAAAGCTCTTCTGCGTTCTCTTCTGTCAAATCTAAGTGAATGACCTCATCTGCATTCACTAAAAACAAAACACGCGTGCAAATAGATTTCACAAAGTCAAAATCATGACTTACAAGCAACACCGTTTCTTCTTGTAATTCTTCACAAAAATATTCCGTCAGCTTATGCTTACTTGTAACGTCGAGGCCATTTGTCGGTTCATCAAGTAAGTATAATGCTGTTTTTGATAACAAACCAATTGACAGCATTAATCTTCTTTTTTGACCAGTAGATAAATTTTTTGAAATTACATTTTCAGGAATATCTGCTCCAAAATAAAGTTCAACCCTTTCACGTGCATCAGAAGTCGCCTTAAAACTCGATTGAAAATAATCAAGATTTTCTTTAAATGTCAAATGTTCAAAGAAACAAAGTGATTCTGTAATATAAGTCACATCATCAGGAAATGTATTCTCTATCTTCCCCGATGACAATTTATACTTTTTCGCAATTAAATTGAGAATCGTTGATTTCCCAATACCATTTCTTCCGATAAATCCAACTTTTTCGCCACGAAAAATAAGTTCTTGAAAATTTTCAATCACTCGATTCTTGCCATATGAAAATGTATCAATTTGTAAATTCAAATGAATTTCACGTCCAGACAAATCAAGCACCTCCAACATTTTATAATAGATATATTATACCATATTCATTTTTAAGCTTTAAAGAGAGAATAAAAAAGAAGGAACAGATTCCTTCTTTTATTGTATTTATCCAATAGTTTTATTTCTTAATTGGTTCAGCATTATGATACCAGCGAATTTTTTTCACACCAACTGCTTTAAATATCAATTTACCAACACCATTTTTCACTGTGTTTCCACTCAAAAAGCGAATATACCATTTCGGACTATTACTTGTTGTAACGAGTATAACTTCAGCAATGTTTCCAAGTTTTCCTTCAAGACCATACTTTACTCGACTATATGCAAAACCTTCCAATAGTATTCTATCGAAAAAACCCTTTAAAATCGCTGGACAACTCCCCCACCAAATTGGATAAATGACATAGAGTTTTTTTGTTTTACGCAGTGTCTCTTGGTAATATAAAATTTGTTCATCTTCTTGTTTTTGTAATAAGTCATTTACACCTAACACCGGATTAAATTGATCAGCATACAAATCTATAATCGTTGCTTGCTCATTCTTTTTAATAATTCGATCGGCAATTTTCCGATTCATTCCTTCTCTTTTCGGATTCGCAATAATAATTGTCGTTTCTAGCATGTCATTACCTCTTTTCTAATTCTATAATAATTTTTTCATTAATTTCATCTGTTATTTGCAACAACTTTTCCATAATATCTACAGGAATTACTCCTTTATATATCTCATCAATTTTCCGCTGTACTTCTTCAATCTTTATCAAACCTGCTTCGGTAATCACAATATGATTTGATTTTAAATTAATCGGGATTTTACGAACATATCCACACTCCACCAATTCAGTTACACGCCTTGATATAAATGCTTTGTCATATTTTAATTCTTTCGTTAAAGACACAATTGTTGTATCCTTTTCCTTAAGTGATTTTAAAATACTAATATCAGCGACGCTTAAAGAATACGTCATTTCATGCATCTCATCAAATTTTTGAATATTCCTTACTGTTTCAGCAAGATGTTCATACGCTTTATTATATATAGACATCAACATTACCTCCTCATTTTGTAAATATATTATACCTCGTTTTGTTGACTTAGTCAACAAAAAAAATAAGAATGTTACATCAATTACCTTCGCCTCCCTGATTTTGAGAAAATAAAAAAGAAGGAACGGATTCCTTCTTTTATGCATTTATTTATAACATCGGATGATACACTTAATTACTCGATTGATATTTTGCTATTCCTTTTTTCCACAATAACGTTGTCCCCTTGTGAAGGAAAAATAAAAACAATGCAAAATAGCACAGATTATATATTGGCATTTCACCTTTTAAAATAAGAACTGGATAGTTAAATGCAACGAAAAAAGGCATAATCCATGTGAGAAAAAAGATGATTGATTTAGGATAAATCGTGTATGGTTTACTCGAAATATCCGATAGATATTCAGGTAGTGCAAGTAATTTACTGCTTTTTTCGACCCAAAATGACAGTGTTACAACACATTGGTTAACCAAGAACAAAAACCACACTCCCATGGCTATACAAATAACATATGGTACAATTGTAAAACCGATGTGCTGACTATTACACAAATAAAGAATCACTATACTTGATAACACCGTATTAATTAAACTCGGTGGGTCAATGCGATTAAACGCATAATAGTAAAATGAATTTACAGGTCGTAAAAAGGTATAATCTAAACTTCCTTCTATAATACTCTCCGCTAAATTTTCATGTGCAACAATAAATAAAAATTGATATAGACTCGTAATAAGTGTCGCTGAACTAATCAACAAAAAATAGTCACTACTCAACCAACCACCGAGTGTTGCTGTACTATTGAACAGCACCATTCCAACAATCATCTCAATTGCAAAAAAGAGGACACTGAAAATCATTACGATAATTGTTGTTCCTTTATATGATAAACTTTCCTGAATGCTTTGTGAGACAAGTTCTCTATATAATTTCCACTTCATCAAGCTCCCATCCCCTCATATTTTTTCAGACCACGATTCAAACTCAGCTTATATATTCCATATAACAGAGATATCCAAAATATACTAACAACAAGAAGTGTATAGATTGTTTCATTTGAATACATCCCTTGCAATATGTTTGTAATATGAAAACCAAAAAATGCAAATGGATTGTATTGAATGATTACGTATATATTGCCTGGAAGTAAATTCAACGGAAAAAACAACCCACCGAGTAACATGTATAATCCCGAGATAACCGGTCGCATAGGCCACATTTGAATAAGCCAAAAACCAACATTTGATATCACCGCCATCAAAAGAAAGAAAATCGTAAAGCTGACTCCTAAATACACTAAACGGAGATACAATTGACTCGACGGTTCAGAAAGAAAGATGATGCATATAAAGACAAAAACGATGTACATGATTTTCTGTCCTAAAAAACTCGCTAGAAATTCACCAAGTAAACAAATAGGACGCAATATCATCGTTGTGAGTTTACCACTTCGAACAAGTCCACCTAATCGCACAACTGAATCAAAAGAAAAGACAATAGCGAGCATATTAGCAAATATGATATAGCGTAGCATCTGATTTTCCGTATATCCTCCTATGCTCTGCATATCACTTCCAGCATACACTGCCTTCCATAGAAAAAAAGAAATAACAATTGTGATAACGCTTGAGAAAATCGATGTTATAAAATTCAATTTATACGTCAGTGTCATTTGAAAATTCGTAATAAAAACATAAATATACTTACGCATCGATACACCTCTTACCTGAGAAAATATCAAATATAATATCTTCAAATGATGGTGTATTATTCGTAATACTTTCTACGATGCTGTAGTCTGTAATTCGACTCACAACCTCAACCATCAACGCCACTGGAATAACGATACTATTTTCTGTTGATCGATACGACTCAAATACCTCTGGTATATCTGTGTTAAATTTAATAACAAATGTTTCATCAACTGTATAGCGACGCTTTAATTCACTAATGTGCACATCTTCTACAAGTTTTCCTTTCATCACTAAAAGCACCCTATCTGTCAATACTTCAATATCTTTCATATAGTGACTTGTAATAATGATTGTCGTTTGAGATGTTTGATTAATATGACGCAAAAATGCATGAATATGGTACTGACTTGTAATATCAAGACCGATTGTTGGCTCATCTAAAAATAAAACTTCTGGTTCATGAATAAGTGCACACATAATCTCAAATTTAATACGCTCTCCCAGTGAAAGTTTCCGTACTGGTGTGTGTAGTTTCCCTTCTACATTTAACATTTGAACCATATCACGTACTTTCGCATCATACACATCTTTTGGAATATCATACATCACTTGTAGCATTCGTAATGTTTCTGTTGCTGGTAAATCCCAAATTAATTGACTCTTTTGACCGAGCACAACGCCTATTTTTTTTAAAAATTCCTTGTTTTTTTCAAATGGAATTTTACCATTACATAAAATTTCACCCTGACTCGGTTCTAAAATTCCTGTCATCACCTTTAACAATGTCGTTTTCCCAGCACCATTTGGACCAAGCAAACCAACAATCTCGCCTTTTGCAATTGAAATATTAATATTTTCAAGCGCTGTCACTCGAATACTTTTCCGCTTACCAAAATCTTTCAAACTCCCTAGAAAACCTGATTGCCTTGTATATGTTTGATATTGATAGTTAATATTCTTTAATTCAATCATAGCATCACCCTCTAAACATCTTGTTTTTATTATAGTATACTTTAAATTTAATTGACAGCATTATTTTCAACATGAAAATGCACCCTAAAAATATCAGGGTGCATTTTTCACTCATAAAACACTTCAAAAGCTTTACTATCAATATATACCTGACCATCTACCGCAAGTGCACCACTATCGGTAATGCGAACATTGTGATAATGGGTATTATTAATTCGAACACCTTCTTGATAATATGCGTGTGCATGTAAAAGGGCATTTTCATCTTGCTTTATCGGCTGTTGAATTGCTTGAATAACACGTGCTTGTATTGTATCATAATCAATTTCTGCACACGCTTCTTTCAAGCCACAACCCGTGGGAATTAGGGGGGCAGTGATGTTTATACCAATTCCCAAATATACAACATCATCGATGACTTCGGTGAGTATGCCCCCAAGTTTCTTGCGACCGATAACAAGATCATTTGGCCATTTGATTTGAATGTCATCACAGCAATCACTTAACTGCTCGATAATATTTAGTGCCATGTACTGCGTAAATAATGCAACTGGTATATCAGGAAGCGGACATATCGCTGTTAGCATCACGCTTTGATGATGATCATTCCATACTCTTCCATATTGTCCAACACCTGCTGTTTGATGCCTTGCACTCACTATTGTATAAACAGGAAGTTTCTCTTCTTTTGCATATGTTTGGGTAGAGTGAATTTCATCAAAATGTATGAGATTCCACATTTTATTCCACCATCGAAAGACTGAGTCGTCCACGTTTTTCATCAATTTCAATAACCGTTACTTTCACGATGTCTCCAACTTTAAGTACGTCACTTGGATGTTTGATAAACTTTTTAACAATTTTCGAAATATGAACAAGTCCGTCATTCTTAATTCCGATATCAACAAAGACACCAAAATCTGTCATGTTGCGGACAACACCTTCAAGTTCCATTCCTACTTGAACATTTTCAAGTGATAAAATTTCGCTTTTCAATAAAGGAGCTGCAACACTATCACGTGGATCACGAAGTGGTTCTTTGAGTGAAGCAACAATGTCTTTTAACGTTTCTGTCCCAACTCCAAGTGTTGCTGAAAGTTGATTAATATCAACTGTCTCAAGTGTTTCTTTGATCGTTTCTGTTCCAATATCTGATTTAGTTAAACCAAGTTCTTTCAATAATTGTTCTGTTGCTTTATACGATTCAGGATGAATACTTGTTTTATCAAGTGGATTCACCCCTTCTAAAATACGTAAAAATCCGACCGATTGTTCATATGCTTTTGGACCAAGACGTGGAACTTTCTTCAATGTTTCACGCTTTGTAAAATTGCCATTTTCTTCACGGAATTTCACAACATTTTCAGCAATAGTTTTATTTAAACCTGAAACATATTGTAAGAGTGCAGATGAAGCATTATTCAAGTTTACTCCAACCTGATTTACAATTTTCTCAACTGTAAATGTAAGTGATTCTTTTAACTCTGCTTGCTTTACATCATGTTGATATTGTCCAACACCAATTGATTCTGGATCAATTTTAACAAATTCAGACATCGGATCTTGTAAGCGACGTGCAATTGAAATCGCACTTCGTTCCTCAACCGCTAAATCCGGGAATTCTGCAATCGCAAGTGGTGATGCAGAATATACACTCGCCCCAGATTCATTAACGATAATAAATTGACATGTCAACTCTTTTGATGTGATCAACTCTGAAATGAGTCGTTCTGTTTCACGCGATGCTGTTCCATTCCCAATTGCAATAATTTCAACACCGTATTTTTTTACAATTGATTCAAGTTTAGCAATCGATTCACGCCATTGGTTTTTCGGTTGATGCGGATAGATAACACCAATTTCAAGTGGCTTAGAAAATTCATTCACAACTGCCCATTTACATCCTGTACGGTATGCTGGGTCAACTCCGAGAACTACTTTTTGTTTTAATGGTTGTCCCATTAAAAGTTGTTCTAAATTCGTCTGGAAGGTTTGAATAGAACTTTTGCTCGCCACCTCAAACCGTTCACTCCAAGCTTCACGAACCAATGACGGAAGCATTAAACGATCAATTCCATCCAATATCGCTTTTTCACACCACGTTTGAACAGTTGAATCAAATGATTTTGTCATATTTTTACGTACAATATATGCATATGTTCGTTCAAAATCAGCAGTGAATTTACGGTTGATTACCTTCTCACTTTCCGCACGATTAATCGCCATCACGCGGTGATTTGGTAAATGCGAAAACTTCTCCGTGTACTCATAATAATTTTGATATACACCTTTTTCATCATCATGATTTTTCTTTACCTTTGTTTCAATCATCGCAAACTTGAGAATTGCTTCACGTAAAATCTCACGATTTTTCGCATTATCGCTCACTTGTTCTGCAACAATATCACTCGCCCCTTGAAGCGCTATTTCAATTGTTCCTACTTCATCATTTATAAAAGCTGCAGCCTCAGCAAGATTTCCATCTTTTGTCATTAAAAGTTCAGCAAGCGGTGCAAGTCCTTTTCGAATTGCTTCTGTGGCACGTGTTTTTTTCTTTTCTTTATATGGTAAAAAGAGTTCTTCAACTTGCTTAAGTGTCGTTGCTTGCTCAATTTCATTTTTGAGTTCTGGTGTCAATGTTGCACGTTCCTCAATCAAGCGAAGTACTTCTTCTTTTCGCTTTTGTAAATTTGCTGCTTTTTGATACTCAGTATCAATTTCGCGAATTTGCTCTTCATCAAGACTTCCTGTCATCTCTTTTCGATAACGGGCAATAAAAGGAACTGTATTCCCATCTTCAAGCAATGTTAATACAGTTTCAATTTGTGATTGTTTTAGATTTAATTTTTTACTCAATGATGCTATCATTAATCAATCTCCTTACTTTTTACCGTATATTCTGCATCCATAACTGTTGAATTTGTTGTATGGGTAGATGTCGTTTCTTGACGTGGATTTTCTTCATATAAATGTTGACTCGTTTGTCGAAACACTTGGATATTTTTACGATTTTTATAGTAGAGGTAGGCAATAAGTGCTATTACAGCAATAATTAAAAATAAAATTAAAAAGACAATTTGGCGCCAAAAAATAATAATTCCTAATACCACGAGAACTGTCCATAAAAGTGATGATACTGATCTTTGATTATTCATTTATATTCTCTCCTTCTATATATTTTCGAGTAATTCGCGGACTTAATTGACATAAAATTTCATAATCAATCGTCTGCTGTATTTCTGCTAATCGATGCAGTGATACATGATCACCAATCAATTCTATTTCTACTTCCTTCGATGTTACAAGTGGTACTTCCACATATAAATAATCCATACAAATTCGACCAACAATTTGGGAAGCACCATAATTTGATACATACACTTCGACATTTTGAAAATGCCTGAGTATTCCATCGGCATAACCAATTGGAACGACTGCAATTTTCATTTCTTTATTAGCCGTGTATGTGTATCCATATCCAAGCTTTTCACCAATTTCCAACGTTTGAAATTCGCTTGTTCTAGATTTCAAGGTCAACGCCGGCTTCACACTTATTGGAAAATCATCACTATAATATCCATAAAGGACAACACCTGGGCGAACTGCATTGCAAAAAGAAGTATCAACTTCATAATTCATCGTCGTGAAACTATTGGAAATATGAATATATCGAAAAGGATACGCAAGACGTTCCACTCGCTTACGAAACTTCGTAATTGACTGCTCTGTCACCTCTTTATCCGTGTCACTCACTGGCATATGGGCGAAAATGCCTTCCAAACTATAGCGGTTTTCATTATCCTTCAATATTTTCATCAATCTATCGACTTCTTCATCTTTTTTGAATCCTCGTCGATTCATTCCACAATTCAATTTAATATGTATGCGTAATTTCTCTGAAAAGACATCCTTTTGAACCTGCTCAATCCATTCAAGTGATCCAACTGACACAATGACATTATAATCAATAGCAAGTCTTACATCTTGTGGTGCTATATAACCTATGAGTAAAATATCAACTTGAATTCCAGCTTGGCGCAATTCAATCGCTTCATCAATTGCTGAAACAACAAGTGTTTTCGCCCCTAATTTTTCATACAGTGAAGCAACTGGAACCGCTCCATGACCATATGCGTTCGCCTTAATAACCGGCATTAATTCTTTTGTTGTAAAAGCTTCTATCTTCTGAAAATTTTCCTTCAATCTATCCATTCGAACTTCAATCCATGTATTTCGATGTTCCAGTACTTTCATTGTCTTCACCCGTGTCCTCATCTATTTTGTCATTTGCTACTTGTGTTATTATTCGGACTTTATTATATCATATTTACC
>JBOFHN010000013.1:0-3073 GCA_051649665.1 Culicoidibacterales bacterium | reverse complement strand
GCAGATATTGTCTTATTTCCAATTCCAACAATTAAGTCATCGAAAGTGGGTGCAGAATATTTTTCATATAATTCATTAATATTAGGATGATTTTGAAAATCATCCATTACAAATCCTTTAGAATCAAGTACGCTAAGTAGACGTTCTCTCCCTAAATCTAAATACTCTTCGCGACGCTCTTTTTTAAAGTATTGTTTGATTTTCGAGCGTGCAGAACTTGTCTTTGCAATACGAAGCCATGCTTCTTTTGGTTTTCCATTTGACTGCGTGAGTATCTCAACAACATCTCCTGTTTTCAGCGTATAACCAAGTGGGACAATTCGATCATTTACTTTTGCACCACTTGTCTTTTCACCGACTTTGGAATGAATTCGATAAGCAAAATCAATCGGGGTTGATCCGGTTGGAAGTGAAAAGACATCTCCATTTGGTGTGAAGACATAAATATTGGCACTGAGTACATCGCTCTTTAATGAATCGATAAAGACAGTTGAATCTTCTTCTGATGTCTCGTTCATTAAATTTTTAATTTCTTGGAACAATTGTATTTGTTCTTTTTGCTTCGCTTCATTTATTTTATTTCCTGAAACATTATCTTTATATGTCCAGTGTGCCGCAACTCCATATTCAGCGATTGACTCCATACCGTATGTACGAATTTGAATTTCATAAATTGTTCCATCAGGACCGAGAACCGTTGTATGTAGGGATTGATAACCATTTGGTTTTGGCATCGCGATATAATCTTTAATTCGACTTGGAAGTGGTGTAAATTCACTGTGAATATGACCGAGAATCGCATAACAATTCTGAACAGTATCAGTTAGAATACGAAGTGCAGAAAGATCATAGATTTCATCAAATTCTTTTCCTTTATGATACATCTTCTTGTAGATGCTATAAATATTCTTAATTCTCCCTTTAACTTCAAAGCGGAGATCATTTTGTGCCAAAATATAATTTAATGCATCTGTCATCTGATCGAGTTTCTCAACACGCGATTCACGACGTTCACTAATTCGATTCACAATATCATAATAGCGGTCTGGATCTAAAACACGCAGTGATAAATCTTCAAGTTCTGATTTCACCTTATATATCCCAAGACGATGTGCAATTGGTACGAGAATATCTAATGTCTCTTTAGCAATTCTTCTTTGCTTCTCTTCTCTCATAATGCCAAGTGTTCGCATGTTATGAAGACGGTCTGCTAATTTTACAAATATAACAGTAACATCATCAATCATCGAAAAAATAAGGTTTTGATAATTTGCACTTGTCTGCTCACCTACATGAACTTTAACTTTCTCAAGTTTTGTCACCCCTTGTACAACCCGTGCAATCTGCTCACCAAATTCATCTACTAAGTCATCATATGTCACGGTTGTATCTTCAATAACATCATGTAAAAGACCAGCACAAATAACCGCTGGCGATGACTTTAATTCTGCAAGAATCAAAGCTACTGCAAGCGGATGATGAATATAAGCTTCCCCTGATTTGCGCATCTGTCCTTCATGCGCTGCAAGCGCAAGAAGATAAGCACGATGAATTAATTCTCGATCGTGCTCATTATCGATGTACTTCGCAATTTCATTTTCTAAATCTTGATAAAATACTATCGCTTCTGCCACTTTCCTTCCTCCATGAGATATTAATAGTGTACGAGTGTTAAAATTGGGTAATTTCCAATCTTTTCACGACCCTTTAATTCATCTAATTCTACTAAGAAAGCAAGTCCTACAACAATACCACCAAGTCGTTCAACAAGTTCAATTGTCGCTTTAATTGTACCACCAGTTGCAAGTAAATCATCTACGACGATTACTTTTTGTCCTGGGGTAATTGCATCTTTGTGCATCGTTACTGTATCTGTTCCATACTCAAGTGCATACTCAACAGAAATAACTTCACGTGGTAATTTACCCGGCTTACGAACTGGTGCAAAACCAATTTTCATCTCTGTTGCGATCGGACATCCAAAGATAAATCCGCGCGCCTCTGGACCAACAACAAGTTCTGCTCCTACTTCATGGGCAAATGCTGTAATTTGTGCAGTTGCATATGCATACGCTGCACCATCATTCATAAGTGGTGTAATATCTTTAAATTGAATTCCTGGTTTCGGATAATCCGGGACATTCATAATATAGTCTTTTAAGTTCATTATTATTCCTCCAAATGTTCAAAGAGTTCTTTTCTTTTTTGATGTGAGGCATATACTACCTGCTCCACAAATTGATATTGAAATTTCATCTTTTGATATATATTCGAATCTGACAATTGTTTTTTCGCTGTCACTGTTTGAATTTCTAGAACTCCCTCTCTTATTATAGCAAATTCAAGTTCTAAAAACACCTTTATTGCAAAATTTAACGTATTTTTTTCAATCCCATTGCGTTTCATCAGTATATAGAGTGATTGATCTATTTTTACCATTTTGTTTTGTAGAAAATATTTATATACTTTACGAATGACATCATCATCAACGCTCATAATTTCCTTTTGTGCATCTTGCCATTTCAACACGCACATCCCTTTTGCTTGAATCTCACGTTTTAATGTTGAAAACGACTCATTTGATGCTGGTATATGATCAATTACAACAATTTCATCATGTTGATTTTGAGTGATTGGTACTTGATTCGGATAGAAAAATTCAATCTCATCAATCCACCAATCATTAACAATACTTTGATATGTAATACTATCTTGCCATCGATTGATCGAAAGTGAACCTACAACATGTATTTGTGCTTGTTCTGTAATACGCCACGAATCACGCTCATTAAAAAATAATAATTGCATCTGATTTGGAAGTGTTAGTTTTACATGCTCTTTATTCTTCCCCATCAATCGAACTTGATGTTCTGAAGTTGATAGATGAAAAATAGGTGCTGGCATTCCATTTCCAAATGGAGCAAGCTTTTTCATTTCAGCATACAGGATATCAAAATCCTTGGTTTCAAGATGATGAATGTCAAAATCAAGTGAGCGGGACTTTGGCTGTACTTGTTCAAGCTTTTGGATATTTTGTAGCAATAAATCAAATTGATTATCAACAAGTGTTAAT
>JBOFHN010000012.1:0-3402 GCA_051649665.1 Culicoidibacterales bacterium | reverse complement strand
GATAGCAGTGAAGAATGGGATACTTTCTATGGAGATGACGGTCAATTACGTACTATATACGAACCCCCATTTAATCCGTATGATGCATCACAGACATGGATAAATATATTTAAAATGGCGGAAGATGAAATAGTTAAATCTATTAAGAATTCAGATTGTATTGTCCTTATTGGAGGAGATGCAAAGGCATTGAAAGAAAGATTGAGTATCTTCACAGCAGTGTATGATACTTTACTCACGTATGAAAACAGCATTATCGGTGTAAGTGCAGGTGCCAAAATATGGTTTCAGCATATGTTTGTTGAACATGAAGATACAACAGGTCAGATTCATTTAGAGGTTTTAGAGGGAATGAATTATTTTCCATCAAAGCAGGCAATTGCGGCTCATGTTGATTTTTCAAATGAGCAATTAGCTAGATTATATGCGTTAATACAGCAATCCGAAATTGAAGAAATTATTGCGATTGGAAATCGCGGATTGTTACTGTATGATACAGTGAATGAATCACTTGAAATGTATGGAGATGTTAAAATATTTCAATAAAAAAAACCGCTTATGCGGTTTAAAATTAGAATGCTGAATCTTGTACTTTGATAGCTTCAGTTGGACATCCTTCCTCAGCATCAGTCAAGAATTCAAGAAGATCTTCTGAAACTTCAGTCGTTCCAGCGTTATCATCAAGAATGCTAAAAGCGATTCCTTCATCGTTAAAGTCAAAAATTTCTGGTGCTGCAGATCCACAAGCACCACAAGCGATACATGCATCTTGGTCAACCATTGTAAATTTTGCCATATGTTTCACCTCCAAATTCTTCCTTATTATAACAAAAAATGGTATACTGAACAAGATAAAAAGAGCGATAACACGATAAAGATATTTATTTCACTATAGAGAGGTTTTTATGCAGAAAACACAATTTTCTCGGAATGAATTAGCATTTGGACAATCAATCACACAATTTTTAGCAAATAAAAGAGTTGCTGTCATCGGAGCTGGTGGTGTAGGTGGTATGGCGATAGAATGTCTTGTTCGAATGGGGATTGGTAAATTATATATTTGTGATTTTGATACAGTGGATATTACAAATTTAAATCGACAAATATTCACAAATCTAGCAACAGTTGATCAAATGAAAGTAGAAGTAGTTAAAGCACGGATTTTATCAATTAATCCTCATTGTGAAGTTGAAGTTCAAACTGATATTTTTCAGCATGCTACAAGTGAGAAACTACAGCAGTGGAAACCTGATTTTATTATCGATTGCGCGGATACCATTTTGTATAAAATAGAATTGATTGAATTTGCAAAAAGGCATAATATTCCGTTTATAATATCACTCGGGATGGCAAATAAATTTGAACCAGAGAAAGTTACAATTACTGATTTATCAAAAACAGAATATGATCCAATTGCAAAGATAATGAGAAAACAAGTAAAAGATCGAAAAATATCTGGGAAAATACCAGTTGTTTTCTCACCAGAAGTTCCACTTCAGCCTAAAGGGATAGAAAGTATTTGTAATTCAGAGAGTGAAATTCGAAAACATCGAATGCCACCAGCATCAAATGTCTTTGTTCCGAATACAGCTGGGTTGTTAGCGGCTCACCATGTTATAAAATCACTGATGACGAACTTTGAAGAAAACGTTTAATTCTCTTGTTGACAAAATATATTGATATTGTTATAGTGAAAGTGGAAATAAAGTGAGGTTAGAAGGATGTTAGCGATGAATCACATGAGAAACCAATTCACTATTTATGTCGCAGTTAACGAACACGTTTTTTTGACTTGCTTTAAATTATAATTGAAAAACAGCACATATATTGTGCTGTTTTTTTATCAAAAAGGAGTAAAAAATATGAAGACAAAAGAATTGTTACAAAAACTCGAAGAGCTAAAACCTCTTTATTTTAATACACCACTTGTGCGTGTTGATGTAATGGATAATGGTGTTGAACGTTCATTTTATGCCAAATATGAAGTGCCTCAAATGAGTGGTTCAATCAAAGATCGAATTGCATATTACATCTTTAAAGAAGGGATTGAACGTGGAGTAATTACAGAAAATACAAAAATAGTAGAAGTGAGTAGTGGAAATACAGCAATCGCCTTGACAGCACTGGCAAAAGCGCTCGGTATTGATATGACAATTGTGCTTCCAAGCTGGCTGACGGAAGAACGTAAACAACTCCTTCGTTTATATGGAGCAACGCTGTATTTTACAGATGGTGAAGATGCCTTTATCAAAGCGGTAGAAAAAGCAAAACAGTTAGAACAAGAAGGGTATTTTTATCCTGATCAATTTTCATCTATTGCAAATGTTCATGCACATGAATATACAACGGGACCAGAACTTTTTGCGCAGATGAAAAAAATTGGAAAACAACCAACACACTTTGTTGCAGGTGTAGGTAGTGGTGGGACAAGCGCGGGTATGAATGCGTATTTAATGTCACATGCACCAGAATGTCAGTCATTTTTACTTGAACCAAAACAAGCACCGAGTTTACGCTTGAGAAAAGAAACAGTCCCATTCCATCTTATTCAAGGAATTGGTGATGGATTTATACCTGCTGTTATTGATGTTGATGCTCATGCAGGAATAGTTGAAGTCGATGATTATGATGCAGCACATGTTGCTAAACTCATTAACCAGTCAGGCTTTTCAGTTGGAATCTCAAGCGGTGGAAACACACTTGGTGCCTTGCAATTGCTTCGTGATAATCCAGATGCCATTGTGACTACTGTCTTTGCAGACTGTTCGAAGAAATACTTATCGACACAACTTGCACAAGAATTCACAGAAAAAGAAAGACTTTCAAAAGTTGAAATATTAAATGTGACAGTTGTATCAGAGTAAAATCATTATAGTTAAGAAAAGAGGAAAGTATGACTTTATTTGAAACAATAGATGAATATATTTTATCAAAATCATTTGTGGTGCTCGATTTCCCATTTGATGAAACAACACGTGTGTATAAAATAGGTGGGAAGATGTTTGCTTTAATCGGAGAAACAAAAGATTCTATTAATTTAAAAAATACACCAGAAAAGAATTTAGAATTACGAACAATTTTTCCAGAGGTAGTTCCAGGCTATCATATGAACAAGACACACTGGAACACAGTTATGCTTAGTGAGGAATTAATTGGACATATATTTGATTGGATTGATGAGTCATATAGTATCGTGTTTAAGAGTTTGACGCGTAAACAAAAACTTGATTTAGTAGAGTGAATTATTGAGATGAAAAGACTGTTTTAAACGGTCTTTTCATTTTTTGAAAAAGTTTTCATTTACGAAAAGGTATAAACCAGACTATGCTAAAGTAAAATAAAAGATAGCAATACATTGATATATTAAATATAATAATCATGTAATGATATTTTGATAAACGA
>JBOFHN010000011.1:0-37984 GCA_051649665.1 Culicoidibacterales bacterium | reverse complement strand
ACAATATTATTAGAGTTTGAAGTGGATTGGAAATGATTTTTCTATATGTGAGGAAACATGAACTGTTAATACAAATGTGTATTGACAATAGGAGGAATTATGAATAAAAATGCACAGATAAAAACAGTACATCAATATTCAAAAAAGAAAAAAAGTGTGTATTTTATAACCGCTATTATTTTATTGATATGTACAATGTATGTTTCAAATACGATTACTGAAAGTATCCAACATCGAAAGGTAGTACTTTCTTTCATTGGTATTATATTATTAAGTTATATGATTACAAAGTTGTTATTTTCTCTTTCCTATAGTCCTTATCATGGATCCGAGGATTATAATTTATTGCTAATGCAGAAAAAAATAGACATTGTTATTCCGTTTTATAATGAAGATTTGACTGTAATTAAGCAGCAAATTGCATCATTTCAAGAACAGACATTTCAAAATTTTCAAATTCATTATATTGATGATGGAAGTGATAATAAAGATGTATTTGATTATTTACAAGAAATGTCTCAAACATACTCAAAACTTACAGTTATTCGTACTGAACAAAATTGTGGTAAAAGGCATGCACAATGTCTTGTATTTCCACATTTGACAGGGGATTTTATTTTCACCTCGGATTCAGATACGACATTTCATCAAGATAATCTTTTAACTTTGCTCCAACCATTTGAAAAAGAAGGAGTACTCGCTGTTACAGGACATGTTCGTGTATTGAATGATGAAGAAACTTGGCTTTCTAAATTGTTGAGCATTCGCTATTTTAATGCCTTTGAGGTTGAACGTGCAGGACAAAGTGCATTGGGGAGTGTGCTTGTATGTAGTGGACCGAATACGCTGTTCCGAACGGAAGTTATTAAAAAGTATTTGCCTGAATATGAAAATCAAGTTTTTTTAGGGAAAAAGCAGACGTACGGAGATGATAGGGCACTAACGAATTTTGTACTTCGTGAGGGCATGGCACTTTATCAATCGAATGCTCAGTGTTTTACAGAAGTGCCTACGCATTTTAAAAAGTTTTTAAAACAACAAGTACGCTGGAGTAAATCATTTTTTAGAGAAAGCTATTTTGGCTTGAAAAACACGTGGAAATATAAAAAAGTCATTCCATTTATATGGATATTAATTGAATTAGCGCTATTTCCAGTGTTTTTAGCATCACTTATGTATATTGTTTATTTGATAATTACAGGACAGTTTACAAAATCGAATTTTATTATTTTACTTATTTTTACGATTGTGAATTCATATATTCGAAATTTGTATTATATCAGCATTAATAAACGAACATTTTTAATTGCGCCAATTTATAGCTTTATTCATCTCTTTTTTCTTACACCAATTCGATTATGGGCACTTTTTACACTTCGTGATACGAAATGGGGAACAAGAGAAATTCATACAAAAAAGGAGGGTTCAAAATGAACCAAAGATTAATGATTGTCGGTTTAGGATATGTAGGTATTCAACTTGCTTATGCTTTTGCCAAATGTGAAAAATACGATGTAGTTGGGTTTGATATTGATGCAAACAAGATTGAACAATATCAACGCGGATATGATGCAACTGAGGAGATTGGACCGGATATACAAAATGTCAAAATTGAGTGGTGCAGTAATATCGATACTGTTGCGCCATGCGATATTTACATTGTTACAGTACCAACACCAACTTGCGATGGTGCTCCAATCTATACATATGTTGATGATGCTACAAAGATGATAGCTCAGCATATGCCAACAGGATCACTTGTGATTTATGAAAGCACTTATCCACCGTACACAACAGAAATGCGTTGTGTACCAATGCTTGAAGAATTTTCTGGGAAAAAAGCATTCCAAGATTTTCATTTTGCATATTCACCAGAGCGAGTAAATCCAGGAGATAAAGTTCATCTGTTATCAAATGTGACAAAACTTGTTGCAGGATGTGATATTGAAACACGAGAAAAAGCATTCGTTATTTATAAAAGTATTATTGAAAACGTACGTGGTGTTATTTCAATTCCCACAGCTGAGGCTGCAAAAATTGTTGAAAACTCACAACGCGATTTAAATATCGCACTTTTGAATCAATTTGCAATGCTCTATCCTGATATTTCGATGCGTGACATGATTGATTCAATGAATACGAAATGGAATGCACTTGGCTTCCATAATGGTTTTGTAGGTGGTCACTGTGTTGCAGAAGATCCATATTATTTAATTGAACAACAGCAGTCAAGAGGACTCCATTTTACAATGCTTGAAGAAGCGCGTCGTGTGAATGAAGAATATGTGGAATATGCGTCCAATCGTCTTCAATCGTGGCTATCTTTTGATGAAGATATTTTATTCTATGGTTTAACATTTAAGCCAAATACACCAGATATTCGTAATTCAAAGGCGTTAGAAATTTATTTTGATCTTCAAAAAAGAGGATATCGCGTATTCGCAGTTGATCCGTATCAAGAACAAATTAATTTGAGTATGGAAAGTAATCAAATTGTAAACTATGCCACTGAAGAGCAAATACAAACAGCATCAACACGTGTGTATGCTGTCAGTCATTCACATTTCCGAAATGAAGATATTTTAAGTCATGAAAAATTAACAAAAGTGATTGATTTAGTGTCATATTTTTATCCGGGTATTCCGTCAGAAAAAATTGAATACTTAGCACTGTAATACATCGTGTGTAATAAGTCGAAAAAGTAAATATAAAATCCAATTTGCGCTATAATATAATTAGGGAGGTGCAGAGATGGAATATATTGAAATCACACATTTACACAAAATGTATCATGTTGGCGATATTGAAATTAATGCAATCCAAGATGTAACATTTTCAATTGAAAAAGGAAAGTTCGTTGTTATTGTTGGTGCAAGTGGAGCTGGGAAAACCACGCTTCTCAATATTCTTGGTGGTATGGATCAAGCGAGTTCAGGGACATTTTTTTTAGATCACGAAGAAGTGACGCAGTTCAATGAACGTCAATTAACAACTTTTAGACGAAGAGATATCGGCTTTGTCTTTCAATTTTATAATTTGATTCCTAATTTAACAGCACTGGAGAATGTTGAAATTGCGACGCAAGTTGTAGATGATGGAAAAGATGCAAAAGCGATGCTTATACAGGTTGGATTAGAAAATCGACTTGATAATTTTCCAAGTCAACTTTCAGGGGGAGAACAGCAACGTGTTTCGATTGCTCGAGCACTTGCGAAAAATCCAAAACTGCTCCTTTGTGATGAACCAACAGGTGCACTTGATTATGAAACGGGAAAAACAATTTTGAATTTATTACATTCGACTGCGAAAAGACAGCATATGACAGTGATTGTCATTACCCATAATGCCGCAATAGCGCCGATTGCTGATGTTGTTATTCACATGAAAAATGGAGAAGTGACTGATGTGATTCACAATACACATCCAACATCAGTTGAGGAAATAGAATGGTAAAAAGTAAAATGAAAAAGCCACGCGGCAGGCTAATGCGAATACTTTTGCGTGAAATATGGAAAACAAGAACCCGTTTTTTATCGTTGTTTTTGATGACATTAATTAGTGCTACAATGTTTGCAGGTGTGTACGCAATTACACCTACAATGCAGTCGAACGTGAATCAAATGTATGATGCGCAACAAGTATACGATATATCAATACGAAATAATAATGGATGGTCACAATCACAACTTGATCATTTGCGTATGTCATTTCCAGACATTGAGTTGCTAGATATTCGAAATACGGTAGATGTCAATGTACAAATTGAAGATACAACGTATGCCACTCGAATTGTTTCCCCGAGTGAAATGAATTTATCGCATATTACAGCGGGCCGTTCTATTCAAAAAGAAAATGAATGCTTGATTGATAATGGATTTGAAAATCAAATTGGAAAAGATGTTGTTTTTTATAATGGAACACAAAAACAGCAATGCCATGTAGTTGGAACAATACACGCGGCAGAGTTTTTTTCAAAGGAGAACAAAGGACGAACGAATTTACGAAATGGGAAAATTCAGATGTCGATGATGATGGCACCTGAAAATTTCACATTTGAAAATAATGAACTGTTGATTCGTCTAAAAGAACTTCGTGAATATTCGATGTTTTCACCGGAGTATGAAACGAAAGTGAAAACATACAGTCAACGCCTCGAACATTTGTATCACGAATCTGATGTACAAGTTCAAACTCGTTTGGACCTTGATTCAGTAAAAGCGTATAAGGAAGATTCTGAGAAAATTAATGAAATTGGAACGATTTTCCCAATTATATTTATTGTCGTTTCGATGCTTGTTGTAATTACGACAATGACGAGAATGATCGATGATGACCGAAATATGATCGGAACACTAAAAAGTTTAGGTTATCGAAAAGCTTCACTCCTTTTCTATTATCAGGGATATGTCTTTATTCCAGCTTTTTTAGGAAGTATTGTAGGAAGCATAATAGGGATACAATTATTTCCTCGAATTGTTATGCAATCATATCAATCGCTATACACTGTTTTAAATATTGGAGTTGTAACAAATCTTCTCCTTGATGGAATTGTTTTTATCATTTTAATTGGTTCACTCACAGGGGTGACATTTTTAACTGTACTGAGTACGTTAAGTGAGAAACCATCAGAATTACTACGACCGAAAGCACCGCTTGCAGGTAAAAAAATTTTGCTTGAACGTGTTACATTTATCTGGCGTAGAATGAAGTTTGTTGACAAAGTGACGATTCGTAATATTTTTCGTTATAAAAAACGATTGCTCATGAGTTTGTTTGGGATCGCAGGGAGTACGGCTATTTTGCTCACAGCGTTTGGCTTATATACTTCTATTACACCAACTGTAAATCGGCAATTTGATGAAATTCAAACGTATGATTACACGCTTTTTCATCAAGGATATATTCAAAATGAAGAAAAGTATGCGGGTGAAATTAAAGACCTTGAACATGTGAATCGAACTTTGCCTGCACTACAGCAAAACGTAAAAATAAAAGCGAATGAAAAAATAGATGATGTTACGATGATTATACCTAAAAAGACATCTGAAATGTTCCACTTTTTTCAATTCTCCGATGCTCAAAAATTTTATGTAGATAGAAATAAAAAGTTGGATTTTCAGTCTACAGCTGTTATTTTGACACAAAAAATAGCGCGGATTTATGGTGT
The DNA here is from genome assembly GCA_051649665.1 of Culicoidibacterales bacterium. Lineage (GTDB taxonomy): Bacteria > Bacillota_I > Bacilli_A > Culicoidibacterales > JBOFHN01 > JBOFHN01. The sequence goes on along the minus strand of JBOFHN010000011.1, from coordinate 32,817 downwards.
GCATGTAGGTGATAATATTGGCTTGTTATTGAATGATAAATCATATACATTCAACGTTACAGGCATTACAGAAAATTATTTTGGTAATAATATATATATTGCTCCCGAAATATTCTCGCAAGTAATAAATGATACTGTTAGATTCAATAGTCTACTTGTGAAGTGTGAGGATGGAAAACAGCAATATTCAAACGATATTGTTGATGATATACTGAGTGTTGATCCACAAATCGCTATTGTAGAAAATCAAACGAATAAATCGATTGCAAAACAATCTGTATCAAGCGTGAATTCAATTGTTATTTTAATGATTGTGTTTGCTGTGCTGTTGATTATGATTGTAATTTATAATTTGAATAGTATTAATATTGCGGAGCGAACACGGGAATTGGCAACGATAAAGGTACTAGGATTTTATAATCGTGAATTATTGTCTTATGTTTTTAAAGAAAGTCTTATAACAACAATGATAGCCTCACTTTTGGGACTTATAGCTGGAATTCCGATTCATTTATTTATTGTCATGCAAGCGGAAATAGCCTCTCTTCAATTTATTTATATGATACCGGTGATTGTTTATGTGATAACTTTCCTTGGAACAAATCTTATCTCAATTTTAACGATGGTATTTATGCTTCGAAAAATTTATAAAATAGATATGATTTCATCTTTGAAATCTGTTGAATAATAAAATAGACTGCGAATTTTCGCAGTCTATTTTTGTGTTCGGGGGAGAATACTTGCAGGTTCAAGTGGTGTTGGTGTTTTCCAAGTGGTTTCATCTCGATGGTCAAATTGCTCCAGATATTTAACGATTTGTGTCGTGATGCGCGTTGGAGTGGATGCACCGCTTGTGATTGCAACGTGTTGAATATTGTGATTAATGAAGTATTCAGGATCTAAATCGGTGATATCGGTAATGCGGAGTGAGGGGATGTTGGCTATTTCTTCACTGACCGATGCCAGTTTTAATGTGTTATTACTCATTTTATCGCCAACTACAATAAGTAAATCACAATCTGTTAAAGCAGCAACTGCTTCTTGTCTTACTTGTGTTGCGGTGCAGATTTCTCGGTGATAGACAGAGGTTGGGAATCGCTTTTTCAAATAGTTTGCCAGTTTTGCGACGTCCCACATGCTGAGCGTTGTTTGATTGGTAATCATAATTTTATCTGTCGGGAGGGTGAGTTTATCGATGTCTTCAACTGAGTCAACGAGATGAACAAGTCCTGGAGCAACACCGAGAGCGCCTTCTGGCTCGGGATGTCCTTTTTTTCCAATGTACACGAAGTGAAACCCTTCGGCTGTCTTTTCGCGAATGAGGTTGTGTGTATTTGTTACATCAATACATGTTGCATCAACAACGTTTAGTCCTTTGTCTTTTGCTTTTTGGATGACAAGTGGAGAAACGCCATGTGCTGTCATAATGACAGTTCCACTTTGTATCTGATCAAGCAGTTCAAGACGTGTTTTGTCTTTAGAGTCGAGCGTGATGACACCGAGGGATTCAAAAGCACGAGTGTAGTAAGTGTTGTGAACAATCATCCCCAGAATATATATTGGTTTTGGTGTTGTAGGGTCCGATGCAATATCGGTAACCATTTGAATAGCAGTGACAACACCATGGCAAGCACCACGAGGCGTTACTTTAGATACTTTCATATATTTCCTCCTATTATAAAATTAATTATACCGTATTTTTAGAAAAAAGAAAACAAAGGGAAACACTTGTAATATAAGGCCTTAAATGGTATATTATTTTTAAGTAGTGTAGCAGAGTGGGCGCTGATTATAAGTATGAAATCTTTTATATTGAGATAGTTTGCTTATAATTAAGGTGCGGAGTAGAGTTGGGACTCAACGTAGATGTTGGGCTTTTTCTTTTTGTAAAAGACGGAGGTTGTAAAATGATCATTGTGATGAAACAAGGAGTATCGGAAAAAGATATTAAGAATGTGATATATGAAGCAGAACAATTTGAAGTTCAAGCATTTCCAGTTACTGGAAAGATGCAAACAGTAATATGTTTAACGGGTAATACGGTGAGTGTTGATATAAAACATCTAGAAGCACAATCAGGTGTAGCAACAGTAAAACGAGTGCAAGAACCGTATAAACAAGTGAATCGAACAGTCGAAAAAGCAAATACAATTCTCGATGTGTCAGGTGTAAAAGTAGGTGGGGGTCATTTCTTTTTTGCAGCTGGTCCATGTGCAGTTGAGTCAAGTGAGCAAGTGATGGAAGTTGCAAAATCGGTAAAAGCAGCTGGTGCTAATTTTTTACGTGGTGGAGTGTTTAAACCAAGGACATCACCATACTCATTTCAAGGGATGGGAGTAGAAGGTCTCAAAATTTTACAAGAAGCGAGATCCGCTTACGAATTACCAATTGTAACTGAATTTATGTCTGCTGATCATATTCAATATGCGGATATGGTAGATGTGATTCAAGTTGGTGCGCGTAATATGCAAAATTTTGAATTTTTAAAGGAATTAGGGAAAATTAAAACACCTGTGCTTTTGAAGAGGGGCTTTGCTAATACGATTGAAGAGTTGCTCATGTCAGCAGAGTACATTATGGCTGGTGGGAATCAAAATGTTATTTTGTGTGAACGTGGTATTCGCACATTTGAAACGGCAACAAGAACGACACTAGATGTGAGCGCGGTACCTGTTATTCACCAAATGTCGCATCTTCCTGTCATTGTTGATCCATCTCACGCCCCAGGTATTTCTTGGATGGTTCCAGCATTATCGAAATCTGCGGTTGCAGTTGGTGCAGATGGTTTGATTATTGAAGTGCACAACAATCCTAAAGTTGCAGTAAGTGATGCAGCCCAACAACTCACGTGCGATGAATTTGCGGAACTTGCACCGATTATTAAGATGTATGTTGGTTTAGAAGGTAAGATAATTTCATAAGTGTTATACGGAGTGGATTGAAAGAAGGTGATGAAATGTTTGATGAATTAAAACAATATCGTTTGGAAATTGATGCAATTGATGAACAATTGTATAAATTGTATAAAAAAAGATTGAATATTTCTCGAGCAATAGGTTCATTTAAAGCTGAACATAAAATACCTGTTTTTGATGCAAAACGTGAGGATGAAATCAAATTAGATATAAAGGCAAGATATGAATCTGATATTGATTATCAAGCTTATATTCATTTGCAAGATGCGATGATGCGAGCGAGTCGAAATGCACAGTACTCTTATGCAACAAGAGAAAGTATCAAAGATGAACCTTTTAAATTTGAGGGATTAGTAGGTTATCAAGAAGTAGTTTGTGATAGTGTGCTTGAGTGCATTGGCGAAATATATGAATCTATTCAATTAACACCATTTGAAAAAACTGAAAAACTTATTGTAGCTCTTGCAAACGAAGATATAGCATATGGTGTTTTTCCTTTTGATATGAATACTCAAGTAGAACAGGTGATAAATTTTCTTTCTGAACACTCGCTCTTTATAGTGGGAGAAATTTTAAATAAATCAGAGTGCTCGCCTGAAAAACAAAAGCGCTTCATTATTGTTGCAAAACACTTTTTGTTTTCTGCTGAAGCGAAAAAGACGAGTCTTGTATTGACGTTGAATCACGAAAGTTGTGATTTAGAGAATGTTGTTGCTCAATTTCAGTATGAGTCGATTAGAATATTAAAAATATTTTCTTATGAAACGGGATGTTCAGAGAACCCTAAAATTTACATTGAATTTGATGAATGCTTTTCTTCGAATGGAGCACAATATCTTGTTCAAAAGTTAAAGTCTGAGGTAGAAAAAGTAGATATTTTAGGAAGTTATACCGTTTATAAATTTTCCTGAAAGCGTATTATTATATAAATGTGTGATGAAATTTAATTTTATCACACATTTTTCACATATTCATATTGACATTTTAGTATTGGGTGTGATAAAAAAATAATATCGTCATTGTTATTGTACAATGAATGACAATGGGGAAATTTATTAAGGGAGAATTTTATATTATGAGAAAAATAACAAGTCTTATTGGAAGTGTTGTTTTGTTTTTTGCAATATTTTCAAGTAGCGCTCAAGTTACAGAAGTGAGAGCGGTAGGAAAAGTGACGGTTTCTAATATTCAACTATCACAGACATCCACATCAAATAATAAAAGTGAAAAATTAACATTCAATTACCGTGCAATCGGTTATGCCAAAGGAGATACGTTTACGGTAAGTGTAGATAAGCCATTGACACTTAAGCCGATTGTATCATTTCCTCTTTTAACAGTAGATCAAGTCGCAGTTGCAATGTGTAAAGTAGAACAGGCTAAACAAGTGGTGTGCACATTCAATGAAAAGATATCGCCAATTGTTGAAGGAATGATAGAATTATCAGCCAATTTTTATGAAACAGCACGTGAACAAAAACATGTAACACCGGTTCGTATTTTAGTCGATAATGTTGAAAAGATTCATTATGTTGATGTTGATGGTCAGCCTATTAAAACACCACTGCCGATTTTTAAAAGTAGTGAGCAATTAGACAAAGATACTATTTTAAGTGTTGTGAAACTTAATCAAATGAAACAAAATTTAACCAATGTTCATATAGTTGACAAACCGGATACTAGTTTACAAGTTGACTTGTCAACGATAAAAGTATATGAAGTAACATTTGATAAATTTGGTGAAGTTACATCACAACAAGATGTTACATCTTCCTTTACCCCAAGTGTGTTTGATAATGGGTTTGAAATGCAGATGGGAGATGTGTTTCAGGGTGGTAAAAGTTATGCAATTGAGTACCATGTTAAAATCATAAATCATAATGTCAATTCTTGGGGAAACAGAGCGACGATTACAGCTGATCAAATTACAAATGAAACATTTACATCCAGTCTGAAAAAAGAGGATGGTCGTGGAACAGCTAACGGAATTGGTGGCGTGATTGAAGTGCGAAAAGAAGACAGTAAAACAAAAGAGGCACTTGAAGGCGCAATGTTTAACATTGTTGATGCATCGGGTGCGGTTGTTGAAGAAATTACAACAGATCAAACAGGTGTGGCCAAAACAAAGAAAATTTTAGATTTTGGAACATATTTTCTCATTGAAACAAAAGCACCAAAAAATCATGTACTTGATACACAGCCATACGCAGTTACAATTGATGATAAGACACCAAATCATTTAGCTCAATTGACAGTTCAAAATCGCTATGCAACAGGTAAAATTGAAATTGTTAAACATGATGCAGTGACACAAGATTGTTTAGCAGGTGCTGAATTTGACGTGAAAGACGAGGGAGGAATTGTTGTTGAACATCTTATCACTGATAAATTTGGAGTTGCAATAACAGGAGATTTACCATTTGGTAATTACGAAATTACTGAAACAAAGTCGCCAGTTGGATATCTTGCTGATATGCCAATACAAAAGATAAAACTGATAAATGAACATGTGAAAGTGAGCGTGACGAATACAAAAAATACAATTCCAGATCCATCTCGACCAAATGTAGTGATTGAAGTAGATCCACCACAAGAAGTAAAACTGCCGAGTCCAAGTCGTGTGGAATTACTGCCGGATACAGGGAAACATTTTTAAAACGATGAAGATGCTAGGAATTTCCTAGCATTTTTCTATTCAATAAGAGTATGAAAAATTATCAAAACGGTGTATAATAAGAATATTCGTACTTAAAATATAGATGAAGTTAAGGAGATACAGATGGAAAAACAAATATTTCAGACCGAACTTGCAGGAAAACCGCTTATTGTTGAAGTTGGTCAACTTGCTAAACAAGCGAATGGTGCGGCACTCATTCGTTATGGTGAAACCGTTGTTCTTTCGGTTGCAGCAGCTTCAAAAGAAGCAAAAGATTTGGACTTTTTCCCACTACAAGTGAATTATGAAGAAAAATTATATTCAGTTGGGAAGATTCCAGGTGGGTTTATTAAACGAGAAGGTCGCCCGAGTGAAAAAGCAATTTTAGCAAGTCGTTTAATCGATCGACCAATTCGTCCACTTTTTGCTGAAGGATTCCGTAATGAGGTACAAGTGATTTCTACTGTGCTAAGCGTAGATCCTACATGTAGTCCTGAAATGGCGGCGATGTTTGGTTCGTCACTTGCGCTCTCAATTTCGGATATCCCATTTAATGGACCGATTGCAGGTGCCCATATCGGATATATCAATGATGAATTTGTTGTGAATCCATCGTTTGAACAATTAGAAAAATCAAAAGTTGATCTTGTGGTTGCAGGAACAAAAAAAGCAATTAACATGGTAGAAGCAGGTGCTAAAGAAGTAAGTGAAGAAATTATGTTGCGTGCAATTGCCAAAGGGCATGAAATTATTCGTCATCTGATTTCTTTTCAAGAAGAAATTGTTTCTCAAGTTGGTCGTGAAAAAATGGCTGTCAAATTATATTCGTTTGATGAAGAACTTGTACAAACAATTGATGCACAAGCCAAAGTTTCACTCTGTGAAGCTTTGAGAATCGCTAAAAAAGAAGACCGTCAAAATGCAATTGATGCAATTAATGAATCAGTATTACAAAGTTATGAGGAAACTGATTCTGCGGTTAAAAAACAAGTGAAGGATATTTTGAAACAAATTGTTAAAGATGAAGTTCGAAGATTGATTACGGTTGAGAAAGTACGCCCCGATGGTCGAAACTTAACAGAAATTCGTCCACTTGCAGCGGAGATTGATCTTCTTCCAAGAACGCACGGTTCAGGATTGTTTACACGCGGTCAAACTCAAGTGCTCTCAATTGCGACACTCGGTGCACTCAATGAATATCAAGTACTTGATGGTCTTGATGCTGAAGAACAAAAACGTTTCATGCATCATTACAATTTCCCAGCTTATAGTGTTGGTGAAACAGGACGTTATGGAGCACCTGGTCGACGAGAAATTGGTCATGGAGCACTTGGAGAGCGTGCGTTAAAACAAGTTATGCCAAGTGAAGAAGAGTTTCCATATACAATTCGTGTTGTAAGTGAAGTGCTTGAATCAAATGGTTCAACATCACAAGCATCGATCTGTGCGGCGACAATGGCGTTGATGACTGCAGGGGTTCCAATTAAAGCACCAGTTGCAGGTATTGCTATGGGTCTTATCATGAGTGAAGATGAGCAGCACTATTCTGTGCTGACTGATATTCAAGGTCTTGAGGATCATCTTGGGGATATGGATTTTAAAGTTGCTGGAACAAGTGAGGGAATTACGGCACTCCAAATGGATATTAAAATCTCTGGAATTACACCGGAAATTTTAGAAGAAGCACTATTGCAAGCAAAAATTGGTCGCTCGGAAATCCTCGGTGTTATTGTCGATGCGATTGAACAGCCACGCGTAGAAGTGTCACAGTACGCACCAAAAGTAAAAACGCTGAAAATCAAAGTTGAAAAAATTCGAGATGTTATTGGTCCTGGTGGAAAACAGATTAATAAGATTATTGAAGAGACAGGTGTCAAAATTGATATTGAAGAAGATGGAACAACATTTATTTTCTCTCATGATTCTGAAATGATTAATAAGGCTATTGCAATTATTGAACGAATTGTTCGTGAAGTTGAAGTGAATGAAATTTATCATCAAGCTCCAGTTAAACGAATTGAAAAATTTGGAGCATTTGTTGAATTATTTGAAGGGCATGACGCACTTGTTCATGTTTCACAAATTTCTCATACTCGAGTTGAAAAAGTGGAAGACGTACTCAAAGTTGGAGATAAAGTGGATGTCATTGTCACGGAAATCGACGACCGTGGGCGTGCAAACGCTTCAATAAAACTTCTCTTACCAAAACCTGAACCAGTAAAAGAAGAAACTGAAATAAACGCAGAAAAATAAAATGAAATTTAAAGATGGAAAGTATTGTCTTTTCCATCTTTTTTATGCTATAATAGTGAAGCGTGAGAAATCACGAGCTGTGGGAGAGACGACTTTCGCTCATTTACCACACGCAAGACACTATACTTAAGGAGGAATTCTTGTGGCAAAGAAGGTAACACGTATTATCAAATTGCAAATTGAGGCCGGAAAAGCAAATCCAGCTCCACCAGTAGGGACAGCACTTGGACCTGCGGGAATTAACATTCAAGATTTCTGTTCACAGTACAATGAAAAAACTCGTGAACAAATGGGAATGGTTATTCCAGCAGAAATTACGATTTATGACGATCGTTCATTTACATTCGTAACAAAAACACCACCTGCAGCAGTTCTTATTAAAAAGACGCTCGGATTAAGCAAAGGGTCATCAAATGCAAAAACGACAAAAGTCGCTACGATTTCAGATGCGCAACTTACAGAAATTGCGGAAATCAAAATGCCTGATTTAAATGCTAACGATATTGAAGCAGCGAAGAACATTATCGCTGGGACAGCTCGTAACATGGGTATTACAGTAGAAGGTTAATTGTATTTGTGATCTCTTAATATTTCATATATTTAGGAGGATAAACAAATGGCAAAAGTAAGCAAAAAGTTTGCAGAAGCAACAGCCCTTGTTGATCGTGGTACAGTGTACGATGCGAAAGAGGCGATTGCGCTTGTAAAAAAGACAACATTTACGAAGTTTGATGCATCAGTAGATGTGGCATTCCGTTTAGGAATCGATCCACGTCATGCAGATCAACAAATTCGTGGAGCTCTTGTACTTCCAAATGGTACAGGGAAAACACAACGTGTTGCAGTATTCGCAAAAGGTGAAAAAGCAAAAGAGGCACTTGCAGCTGGAGCTGATTTCGTCGGAGATGCGGATTTAGTAGCAAAAGTTCAACAAGGTTGGATGGATTTTGATGTTGCAGTAGCAACACCAGATATGATGGCAGAAGTTGGGAAACTCGGACGAGTTCTCGGACCACGTGGTCTTATGCCAAACCCGAAAACTGGAACTGTTACTATGGATGTAACAAAAGCAATTGAAGATATTAAAGCCGGGAAAGTAGAGTACCGTGTTGATAAAGTCGGAAATGTACATGTTCCAATCGGACGTGCTTCATTTACGGAGACTGCACTTGAAGAAAACTTAAAAGCGATTGTTGAGACAATTGTAAAAGCAAAACCTGCTGTTGCAAAAGGTCAATACATCCGTAACCTTTCAGTTTCTTCAACAATGGGTCCAGGAATTAAAGTTAATCCTGAATCTGTTTAAAATTGAGACAATTCCCATACCCAAAGACAGTAGGCGCATACGCTTAATTACCTACCGAGGATATGATGTTACAAATATGCCTTATTTGGAACTTCATACCGGCTTGGTATGAGGTTTTGTTTTATAGATAGGATTCGTCCTGATTATACGAAAGGAGGCACATTATGGCAAATACAGCAAATATCGAACGTAAAGAACAACTTGTTTCAGAAGTAGCTGACAAAATGCAACAATCACTTTCAACAATCGTTGTTGATTATCGTGGACTTACTGTTGCAGAGGTAACAGAACTTCGTCGTGAGTTACGTGCAAGTGGCGTTGAGTTTAAAGTTTACAAAAACAACTTAACTCGTCGTGCAGCTGAAAAACTTGGTTATGCAGGTTTATCAGAACACCTTGTTGGACCAAATGCGATCGCATTTTCAAATGAAGATGTTGTTGCACCAGCACGTATCTTAAATGATTTTGCAAAAAAACATCAAGCACTTGAGATTAAATCTGGAGTTATTGAAGGACAAGTTGCAACACTTGATACAATCAAAGAACTTGCATCACTTCCAAACAAAGAAGGTATGCTTTCAATGCTTCTTAGTGTATTACAAGCGCCAATTCGTAACCTTGCATACGTTGTTGATCAAGTTTCAGAACTTGAAGATCGCAACGCTGTAAAAGTTGAAGCGGCAGCGGAAGTTGTAGTAGAAGAAGTTGCAGAAGTTGTAGAAACAACAGAAGCAGAATAATAAAAATAAATTATTTATAATATAGGAGGAGTCATAATATGGCATTCAATAAAGAAACATTCATTGAAGATCTTAAAAGCATGAGCGTGCTTGAATTAAATGAACTTGTAAAAGCAATCGAAGAAGAATTCGGTGTATCAGCAGCAGCACCAGTTGCAATGGTAGCAGGTGGAGGAGAAGCAGCAGCTGAAGGACCATCAGAAGTATCAGTAATCCTTACAGGAGCTGGAGCATCAAAAGTTGGAGTTATCAAAGTTGTTCGTGAACTTACAGGACTTGGACTTAAAGAAGCAAAAGACCTTGTTGATGGAGCACCTGCCCCAATCAAAGAAGGAATCCAACCAGAAGAAGCTGAAGCGATTAAAGCGAAACTTGAAGAAGCTGGAGCATCTGTTGAAGTTAAATAACAACATACAGTTTGCGATTATGGCCAGATGATTTTATGTCATCTGAGGGCTGTCAAATTTTTGGCAGCTCTTTGCCGTTTTTATTATTTAAAATTTATCAATTGAGGTAATGCCGTGCAACACTATTATTCAAGACAGCCTAAAATTGAATCAAATGTTAAAACAGCTACGTATGCTGTTAACAACAACCTGCTTACACTACAAACGGATGCGGGTGTTTTTTCGCGTTTAGGGATTGATTTTGGAAGTCGCTTATTGATAGAAAATGTCAATGTGAATGATGGACAAAAAGTGCTTGATTTAGGGTGTGGAAATGGCGTTATAGGGATTTCACTTGCAAAATCTGCCAATATTGAATTGACGATGTGTGATGTGAATTTAAGAGCACTTGAATTGAGTTCTAAAAATAGTGAATTGAATCAAGTGAAAGCGAAAATTATTGAGAGCGATGCTGTTTCTAATATCGATGAAATATATGATGTTGTTGTAACCAATCCGCCAATTCGAGCAGGTAAAGATGTTGTTTTTTCATTTTATGAAGGAGCGCATAAGCACTTAACAGAAGATGGTGTATTATATGTTGTTATTCAAAAGAAACAAGGAGCACCCTCAACAATTAAGAAATTAGAAACACTTTTTGAAAGTGTGCAAATAATTGCAAAAGACAAGGGATATTATATCATTGAAAGTCGAAAACCTCTACTGAGTCAATAATGGTGTATCGTTATTATTGTTGACTGAGAGCGGTTTGAAAGTAGATATTAAAGGAGCGTGACAAAATTGGCACAAAAAATAAAATATGGAACAAGAGAGCGATTAAATTACTCACGAATTCATTCAACACTCGAATTGCCGAATTTGATTGAAATTCAACGAGATTCTTTTGAGTGGTTTAGAGCACAAGGTGTGAAGGAGTTGTTTCATGAAATATTTCCAATCAACGATTTCACAGGGAATTTACGTCTTGAATTTGTCGATGCGAAATGGGGAGAACCTAAATTTTCAGTCGATGAAGCAAAAGAACACGATGTCAATTTTTCTGCACCACTTCGAGCGACGCTTCGGCTTTTTAATGATGCAACAGGAGAAGTAAAAGAACAAGATGTCTTTATGGGTGATGTCCCACAAATGACAGCAACGGGAACATTCATCATCAATGGAGCAGAACGTGTTGTTGTTTCTCAGCTTGTTCGTTCATCTGGGGTTTATTTCGCTGAAAGTGTAGATAAAAATGGAAAACTCGGTCTTGGAGCAACAGTAATTCCTAACCGTGGAGCATGGCTTGAGTATGAAACAGATATGAAAGATGTTCTCTATATTCGTATTGATAGAACGAGAAAACTTCCATTAACTGTATTCCTCAAAGCACTTGGAATCTCATCAAACGATGAAATTCGTGCACTTTTTGGACACAATGAGTATCTTGAAAATACCCTTGAAAAAGATACAATTGAAACAGTTGAAGAAGCATTACTTGAAATTTATGAACGTCTTCGTCCTGGTGAACCACCAACGATTGAAAGTGCGAAAAATATTCTTTTCACACGCTTTTTTGATCCGAAGCGTTATGATCTTGCACGTGTTGGACGCTACAAGTTCAATAAAAAATTAGCAATTGAAGATCGTCTTTTAAATAAGACACTTGCTACAAGTGTTAAAGGAAGTGATGGGAAAACAATCATGAAAAAAGGTACGGTTCTCAACCGTCCAAATCTTGATTTACTCATTGAAGAATTAAAAAAAGGTGCGGCTTTAACAAAAGTTGATACAAACGAACTTGATCGTCTTGAAACACTTGTTCAAACGATTGATATTTATAAAGATGATACAGAAGAAGAAGTTATCCGTGTTGTTGGAACATTCCAAGTTGATGAGAAAAATTTAACTGTAGCAGACATTCTTGCTTCAATTAGTTATTTCTTAAACTTACTTGACGGAACTGGAATTCTTGATGATATTGATCATCTTGGAAATCGTCGTGTACGTTCAGTGGGTGAATTGATTCAAAATCAATTCCGTATTGGTTTAACACGTATGGAACGTGTTGTTCGTGAACGTATGTCAATTCAAGAAACAGAAGGACTTAATGCTGGTCAATTGATCAATGTTCGTCCACTTGTTGCTGTAATCAAGGAATTCTTCGGAAGTTCTCAGTTATCACAGTTCATGGATCAACATAATCCACTTGCGGAGCTTACGCACAAACGTCGTCTTTCTGCGCTTGGGCCTGGTGGTTTAACACGTGATCGTGCTGGATTTGAAGTTCGTGACGTTCACTACTCTCACTATGGTCGTATTTGTCCAATCGAGACACCAGAGGGACCAAATATTGGACTTATCAACTCACTTTCTACATACGCAAAAATCAATGAATATGGATTCATCATGACACCATATCGTAAAATTGATCGTAGTAAAGCACTCGTTACAGATGAGATTAACTATTTAACAGCAGATGAAGAAGATAACTATGTTGTTGCCCAAGCAAATATTCGCCTTGGTAAAAAAGGTGAAATTTTAGATGATAACGTTGTTGCTCGTCATCGTGGTGAAAATATCGTTGTACCAAAAGATGAAGTTGATTATGTTGATGTATCACCAAAACAAATCGTTGCGGTTGCCACATCATGTATTCCTTTCCTTGAACACAATGACTCGACTCGTGCCTTAATGGGTGCCAACATGCAACGTCAAGCAATTCCACTTCTTGTTCCAGAAGCACCGATTGTCGGAACTGGTATGGAGTATACATCAGCACGCGATAGTGGTGTTGCTGTTGTTGCTCAAAAAGATGGTGTTGTTGATTATGTCGATGCAGCGTTGATTAAAGTAAAAACAAAAAATTCAATTGATGAATATAAACTTTATAGTTATGAACGTTCAAATCAAGGTTCATTCTATCATCATCGTCCAATTGTGCAGAAAGGTGATAAAATCACTGCTGGACAAATTCTTGCTGATGGTGCATCGATGGATGGAGGAGAACTTTCGCTTGGTCGTAATGTTCTTGTCGCATACATGACATGGAATGGTTACAACTACGAGGATGCCGTTATCATGAGTGAACGCCTTGTTAAAGATGATGTGTATACATCAATTCACATTGAAGAATATGAAATTGAGTGTCGTGATACGAAACTTGGACCTGAAGAAATTACTCGTGATATTCCAAACATTGGTGATAATGCGCGTAAAGATCTTGATGAGGAAGGAGTTATCCGTATTGGTGCTGAGGTAAAAGCAGGGGATATCCTTGTTGGTAAAGTTACACCAAAAGGGATGACAGAACTTACTCCTGAAGAGCGTCTTCTTCATGCGATTTTCGGTGAAAAAGCACGTGAAGTTCGCGATACATCATTAAAAGTACCACATGGTGGAGATGGAATTATTCACGATGTAAAATACTTTGATCGTGAAAGTGGAGCGGATCTTGCACCAGGTGTAAACCGTATTATCCGTGTTTACATTATTCAAAAACGTAAAATCTCAGAAGGAGATAAAATGGCCGGTCGTCATGGGAATAAAGGGGTTATCTCTCGAATTCTTCCAGTTGAAGACATGCCGTATCTTGAAGATGGAACACCAGTTGATATCATGCTTAATCCACTTGGGGTACCTTCGCGTATGAACATTGGGCAAATTTTAGAACTTCACTTTGGTCTTGCAGCACGTAATCTTGGTATTCATGTCGCAACACCGGTATTTGATGGTGCTGAAAATGATGATATTCTTGCCCTAATGGAAGAAGCAGGAATGTCACCTGATGGGAAAACACAACTTTATGATGGTCGAACAGGGGAAGCGTTTGAAAACCGTGTTGCTGTTGGGGTAACATACATGATCAAACTTGCTCACATGGTTGATGATAAACTCCATGCTCGTTCTACTGGTCCGTATTCACTTGTAACACAACAACCACTTGGTGGGAAAGCACAATTTGGTGGACAACGTTTTGGAGAAATGGAGGTTTGGGCACTTCAAGCATATGGTGCAGCCAATACACTTCAAGAAATCCAAACAATTAAGTCGGATGATGTTGATGGTCGTAGTAAAACACATGAAGCGATCATTAAAGGAAAACCGATTCCAAAACCAGGGATGCCAGAAGCATTCCGCGTACTTATGAAGGAATTCCAAGGTATCGGAATTGATGTTGATGTGATGGATGAAAATAGCGAGCGAATTGAACTCGATAATCAAATAGAAGATTAATAGCACATCGAAAATAGAAAAGGAGGATACCGTTTTGATCGATTTAAATCAAATTAGTTTTATGAAAGTAGGTATTGCTTCACCAGAAAAAATGCTCCAATGGTCATATGGAGAGGTGAAGAAACCAGAAACAATTAACTATCGTACATTAAAACCAGAACGTGATGGACTGTTTTGTGAGAAAATTTTCGGTCCAACACGTGATTGGGCATGTAGCTGTGGAAAATATAAACGAGTACGTTATAAAGGTGTAATTTGTGATCGTTGTGGCGTTGAAGTTACAAAATCATCTGTTCGTCGTGAACGTATGGGGCATATTGAACTTGCAGCACCAGTATCACACATTTGGTATTTTAAAGGTGCTCCAAACCGTATGGGATTACTTCTTGATATGATGCCAAAGCATCTTGAAGAGATTATCTACTTTGTTTCGTATGTTGTTACAGATAAAGGAGATACACCACTTGAAGAGAAACAACTTTTAACAGAGCGTGAATATCGAATTTATTATGAAAAGTATGGAAATAAATTCAAAGCTGCGATGGGAGCTGCTGCAATTCAAACATTGCTTGCAAATCTTGATTTGGACAAAGAAAGTGCACAACTTCGTGAAGACTTGAAAGTTCAAAGTGGTCAGAAAAAAGTTCGAACAATTAAACGTTTAGAAGTTGTTGAAGCATTTCGCCAATCAGGAAATCGTCCAGAGTGGATGATTATGAATGTCATTCCAGTTATTCCACCAAATATTCGACCAATGGTTGAACTTGATGGTGGACGCTTTGCAACAAGTGATTTAAATGATTTATATCGCCGTGTTATTAATCGTAATAACCGTCTTAAAAAATTAATTGAACTTGGAGCTCCATCTATCATTGTTCAAAATGAAAAACGTATGCTTCAAGAAGCAGTTGATTCACTTATTGATAATGGTCGTCGTGGTCGTCCTGTTACAGGACCGGGGAACCGTCCACTTAAATCTCTTTCAAGTATGTTGAAGGGGAAACAAGGACGTTTCCGTCAAAACTTACTTGGGAAACGTGTTGATTATTCAGGACGTTCAGTTATCGTAGTTGGACCAACATTGAAATTTTATCAATGTGGTTTACCAAAAGAAATGGCGCTTGAACTATTCAAACCATTTGTTATCAATAAATTGGTTGAACGTGAATATGCATCAAATATTAAAGTTGCCAAACGTATGATTGATAATCGTGATGAAGAAGTATGGAACGTATTGACAGATGTTGTTGAAGGACACCCGGTATTACTAAACCGTGCCCCAACACTTCACCGTCTTGGAATCCAAGCGTTTGAACCACGTCTTATTGAAGGGAAAGCAATTCGTCTTCACCCACTTGTAACACCAGCCTTCAATGCCGATTTCGATGGGGATCAAATGGCAGTCCATGTACCACTTTCAAAAGAGGCGCAAGCGGAAGCTCGTTTACTCATGCTTGCAGCAAACAATATCCTCAATCCAAAAGATGGTAAGCCAGTTGTAACACCATCACAGGATATGGTACTTGGTAACTATTATTTAACAATGGAAGATGTGAATGCTGAGCAAGATGGAAAGTTATTCATCAGTATTGAAGAAGCAAAAATGGCTTACCAACTTGGAGAAGTAACACTTCATACACGCGTTATCATCAAGGTGAAAAATCTTGATAAAGTATGCTTTGATGAAGAAGATCAAGAAAAATACTTAATTACAAGCGTTGGGAAACTTATTTTCAATGAGATTTTCCCAAAAGATTTCCCATATATTAATGAACCATCAGGTTCAAATATTGAAAATGGTCTTGATAAAGAAAAACACCTTTTTGCGATGGGAACAAATTTACGCGAAGTATTACAAACGCGTGAAGCAATTAAACCATTTACCAAAGGAACACTTGGGAAAATCATTTCACGTATCTTCCATGTTTATCGAACAACTGAGACAGCGAAGATGCTTGATAAAATGAAAGATCTTGGTTTCACTTATTCAACAAAAGCAGGTATTACAGTTGCCGTTTCAGACATCGTAGTACTTGAAGATAAAGGTGAAATTCTTGAAAAGGCACAAAAGCAAGTTGATAAAATTCAAGGAAATTACAATTTTGGTTTAACAACAGATGCAGAACGTAAACGCGCTGTTGTTGCTGAGTGGACAACTGCCAAAGATCAAATTCAAGATAAACTTATGCAAAACCTTGATGATCTCAATCCAATCTTCATGATGGCGGATTCAGGTGCCCGTGGTAATGCTTCCAACTTTACGCAACTCGCAGGGATGCGTGGTCTCATGTCAAACCCGAAAGGGGAGATTATCGAACTTCCAATTCGTTCATCATTCCGTGAGGGATTAACCGTACTTGAATACTTCATTTCAACCCATGGTGCGCGTAAAGGTCTTGCAGATACAGCCCTTAAGACGGCCGATTCAGGATACTTAACTCGTCGTCTTGTAGATGTTTCTCAAGATGTAATCGTTCGTGATGCAGATTGTGGAACAAAACGTGGTCTTATCGTTGAAGCAATTCAAGATGGAACAGAACTTATTGAACCACTTTCAGCTCGTATTATTGGTCGATATGCCAAACGTGATATTAAAGATCCAAATACTGGTGAAATCTTCGTTCATGCAGATGAACTTATTACAGAAGAAACATGTAATCGTATTGAACAAGCGGGAATTACAACAATTGAAATCCGTAGTGTCCTTACATGTAATACAGCAAATGGTGTATGTCAAAAATGTTATGGTAATTCACTTGCAACAGGGGAACTTGTTGAGATTGGTGAAGCAGTCGGAATTATGGCTGCCCAATCAATTGGTGAGCCAGGAACGCAACTTACGATGCGTACCTTCCATACTGGTGGAGTAGCCGGTGGTGGAGACGTTACGCAAGGGCTTCCTCGTGTTCAAGAACTTTTTGAAGCACGTAATCCAAAAGGGAAAGCGATTTTAGCTGAGATTGATGGTAATATCATGAAAGTTGAAAATATTAAAGATCGCTATCATTTTGAAATTTCTAACAACCTTGAAACTCGTGAATATGTAGCGCCATATGGAGCTCGTTTAAAAGTGAATGAAGGAGACTTTGTTACTGCTGGTCAAGCATTGACAGAAGGATCAATTGATCCAAAAGGACTTCTTCATCTAGGAAGTGTTACACATGTTCAAAATTACATTGTAAAAGAAATTCAACGTGTGTATCGCCTACAAGGGGTAGAAATCGAAGATAAACATATTGAAGTTATTGTACGTCAGATGATGCGTAAAGTACGTGTAGTTGATGGTGGAAGTACATCACTTCTTCCAGGTGGTCTTGTTGATGTAAATGAATTTACAGCAGCGAACCTTGAAGTACTTGCAGTAGGTAAAAAACCAGCTGTTGCAATTCCTATTTTAATGGGTATTACAAAATCATCACTCGAAACAAATTCATTCCTTTCAGCCGCTTCATTCCAGGAGACAACACGTGTTCTTACGGATGCTGCCGTTAAAGGAAAAGTTGATAATTTACTCGGACTTAAAGAAAATGTTATTATTGGAAAAATGATTCCAGCAGGAACAGGGTTCAAAAAGTATGCATCGGTAGAAATTGAACGTGATGAGATGCTCGTTGATGTTGAAGATGAATACGAAATGACAGAAGCTGTTGCTGAGTAATGGTGGGAAGTGTTAGATGATGGAAATCATTAGTTATGGAATACTCCTCGTGTTGTGTGCTTTGATTATCATTTTTTTGATAATGATTGTACACGCACGACACCTCATCATCAAAAATTATATATTTGTAAATCAGAAAGTTAAAACAGATTGTAAAATCTGTTTTATTTCTGATTTTCATTATAAGCATTTTTTATCGAAAAAGCATTATGAAAAAATGATCCAAAAAATTAATGATTGCCAACCAGATATGGTTATTTTCGGTGGTGATTATCTACATCGAAATATATCAGCGAATGTAGTAGATGCAGAGTATTTTATACAATTGCTATCTCGAGTAAATGCACCTAATCGTATTGCTATTCTCGGAAATCATGATAAGGATAATTTTAATGATGCGTTTTGGTTGGAATTGTTTTCAAAATATAATATTACACTTTTAGTAAATGAATGTAAGAATTTTAATGAGTTTGGTATAGATGTTACAGGTGTTGATGATTTTAAAAAAGGAAAGTGCCAGATAGGTGATGTTGACATTCAAAGTGACTTTCAGTTACTTGTTACGCACAATCCTGATTTTATGGAGCAGGTAGATAAAAAAATATTTGATCTTGTACTTTCAGGACATCTTCACGGTGGACAAGGAACAATCGGATTTAATTTATATCCTGCGCTTAAAGTCTTTAAATTAAGTGCGTATGGGACAAGATATCGTTATGGAAATGTTGGTTCAGAAGGGAGAGATCACATCTCTACATCAGGGGTTGGATCTCATTTTGGATTACGTTTCAGAGTGTATCCTGAAGTCGTTTTCATTCACATAAAAAAGAAAAAGTAGGTTTTATTTTTGTAAAACCTACTTTTTCGTATAATAATTGATATATCCGATGAGATTCTCTTTTTTTCGTGTAATAAACATGGTATAATTGGTAGGGAATCACAAAAAAATAGGAGGCGTTATATATGAGTGAAAAGAAACTCCCTCATGGAGCATATGGAGGAATTCAAGGAGAATCCTATGTGCCGTTATTAAATGCAAAAAGCAGGCAAGGAGAGACGAGTACTGCGGTCATCATAGTTGGTATTTTTCTCGCAGTTGTATTTGCCGGAGCAAATGCATACTTAGGTTTAATGTCAGGGATGACTGTTGCTGCTGGGATTCCAGGAGCAATTTTGGGAGCAGGATTACTCTTGCTCATGAATAAAAAGTCATTTGCCGGAACAAATACAATTCAAGCGATGGCATCAGGTGGAG
The DNA here is from genome assembly GCA_051649665.1 of Culicoidibacterales bacterium. Taxonomy (GTDB): domain Bacteria; phylum Bacillota_I; class Bacilli_A; order Culicoidibacterales; family JBOFHN01; genus JBOFHN01. The sequence goes on along the minus strand of JBOFHN010000011.1, from coordinate 13,415 downwards.
AATCTGTTGCATCGGGAATAATCTTTGTACTTCCAGCTATTATGTTAATGGGAGCACAAGTTGATTTTATTACAGGCGTTATCATTGGTTTAGTAGGTGTAGCACTCGGGTCAGGATTTACAGTATTTATTCGTAAGTATCTTGTTATTCAAAGTCATGGAGAATTAATTTTCCCAGAGTCAATGGCTGTGAGTGAAACGATTTTAACTGCGAATGCTGGTGGATTTGGGCTTCGCGTAATGGCACTTGGTGGAGCAATCGGAAGTGCTGCAATTATTTTGAGTAATCAAGCACTTGGTTTATTTAGAGGTGATTTCCTTTTTAATGAAAAGTTAACTTCTAAATTTACTGGAAATACAAAATATCGTATTGATGGTGAAATTAATCCAGCATTAATTGGTGTTGGATTTATCGTAGGAAAAGATGTTGGTCTTGTAATGATGGCAGGAGCAATTTTATCAAATCTTATATTAATTCCACTTATCGGAATGTTTGCAGGTTATGCAAATCCAGCAACAATTGTCTTTCCAGCAACGATTCCACTTGTTGAAATGGGATCGAATGATATGTTTAAATATATGATTAAGTATGTCGGTGCTGGTACCATTGCAGCAGGAGGGATTATATCTGTTATTAAATTACTTCCTGTTATGGTTGCATCAATTAAAGATGTTCTTGGTGCGAAAAAAGAAGCTGAAAATGATGATAAAGATATGTCACCACTATTAGCAATTTCTGCAGTAATTGGTACATTTGTTGTCGGTGTTGCACTTTCAATATTTATGGGTGTTTCAATTATGTATGCATTTGTTGCAGGATTTCTAGCAATTGTTATGTCAATCTTGTTTACTGTTGTTGCAGCTCGTTTAACAGGTCAAATCGGAACTTCAAATTTACCAGTTTCAGGAATGACTATTGCATCACTTCTTGTTATTGCAACAGTATTAAGCATGTTGATGAATCAAGCTGGTGTTGACAAAAAAGTTATCTCAGTATTCGTGCTCTTATTTTTAACAATTATTGTAACTTCAATTTCAATGGCAGGTGGTTTTGCTCAATCGATAAAAACATCGTTTATCATTGGTGGAACAACTAAAAAAGTAGAACAACTTTATACACTTGGTGGAATTGTTGGTGTGCTTGTTGTTATTCCAATTATTATGTTACTTCAACCTAAAATTATGAGCGGGGAAGCTGCTGCACCACAAGCGAACTTGATGAACATGCTCACAACAGGAATTGTAACAGGACAATTACCATGGCTATTTATTTTCATCGGTGTTGCTATTGCAATTATGCTGTATTTTATGAAATTACCAATTATGTCTTTTGCTATTGGTATGTATTTACCGATGTCAGTATCACTTTGTGTGCTCACTGGAGGAATTATTCGTCATTTTGTAGAACGTCGTAACAAATCAGATGAACAAGCAAAAGAAGCATACATCGGAAAAGGTATTATCCTTTCATCAGGAATGATCGCAGGAGCATCAATTACAGGACTTATCTTTGCAGTTGTTGGTTTATTCTTTAAATTACCACTCATGGAAATAATGAATTTTAGTCCAGCAATGACAGCAGTCATCTCAATTATATTATATGTTGCTTTCTGTGTTATTGTATATTATGGAATCGTTAGTGGTAAGTCGGGAGACGACAATGCAAGTACAATTTAATGATGTAATAGAACAAAATTATATTTTATGGTCAGAAAATGAAAGTGGAAAAGTAGTTATAACATTTTTACAAGATCATTTTATTCAACGCTTTTTTAGAAAAATATTTCATATAAAAATTCCAAAGCAAAAAGATATTGTGCTCGATGAAAAAACGAGTATAATTTGGAAACTTATTGATGGAAATAAAACAGTGAAAGATGTATATGCACAATTTCAACATATGTTTCCTGAGGAAACAAGTGATGATTTAGAAGCGAGATTTGGAACAGTTGTTCATTATTTTATTTCTCAAAAATGGATAAAAGTGAAGGAGAGATAGTCATGAAGCATGAAGTGACTTTTGCAATGATTAAACCAGGATCAGTACACAGAGGTTTGATAGGTGATATTATTCGTCGATTTGAGTACCGTGGGCTGAGTATCGTAGGTATGAAACTTATTCAAGTGAGTGAATCACAAGCTTGTGAGCATTATAAAGAGCATGAGGGGAAAGTATTTTATCCCCGCTTAATTTCATATATTCAATCGGGTCCGGTTGTTGTTTTAGCAATATATGGGGAGAATGCAATCACGCTTGTTCGAAGAATGGCAGGAGCAACGAATCCGCTGGAAGCAAATTCAGGAACAATTCGTGGTGATTACTCTGCGGATATCGAAAATAATATTATTCACACCTCCGATGCAAAAGAAACTGCTGAACGTGAATTATCAATTTACTTTGATGAGCATGAAATTTTAGATTATCAACGTGTAACTAATGCGTGGTCATTTGAGTATGAACAACAATAATTAAAAGAAGATAGAAGAGGGGAAACGAATGAAAAAATTATTACTGATGATACTTACTTTTGTAAGTATAATAACCATTTGTGGATGTCAGAGCACCGAAAACAAGCAAACTAAAATAGAAGATAAGCTTATTTTAGCAGCAACAGCTTATGTAAAAGGATTTGTACAAGGGGACAAATCGAAGTTTGATGATTACTATGGAGCAGGAGCATTAGATAAAGATATAGAACGACAATTTAATGAAATTAAACCATCAGGCTCTATTGAAGATACAGTGAATCTTGACTCATGGAAACAAATAGTATCGAAATCAAGAAATATGTATGCCAAAGCTGAGGTTGTATCAATTACGAAAAAAGATGATTTTACAGCGGTCATTAAAATAAAGCCAATTGCAGTTAAAATAGATGATCGAGAAGCTTGGGTCACAAAAAAGCAAGCGGAATTATCAGAAGCTGTCAATCGTGGTGATGAGAAAGCAATTCAGAGATTAGATGGATTACTTGGTGAAGTTTTTGATGCAATTGCATCTGGTGAAATTCCATCGGAACTTGAAGTTGAAGAAACATATGAAATGAATTTTACAGAAAAAGATGGAAAGTTCTACCCTGTAGATGATACCAATACTATCATGTCACATTTTTTGAAAAATAAATAAAGAAAACTCTATTTTATAAATCCCAAAATCAAAAACACAATAATTTTTTTTAGTATTAAGCCAGCATTTTGCTGGCTTTTTTGTTATAATAAATAAGACAATAAATAGAAGAATATCAGGAGGTAATATGAAACCGACATTAATTATAAAAGATTTAAAAGCCAATGTTGAAGAGAAAGAAATTTTAAAAGGTGTTAACCTAACAATCAATGGTGGAGAAATTCATGCAATAATGGGACCAAATGGGACTGGGAAATCAACACTTGCTTCAGTTTTAATGGGACATCCTCGATATGAAGTGACAAATGGATCTGTGAGTTTAGATGGTGAAGATGTCCTTGAAATGGAAGTTGATGAACGTGCTCGAGCAGGAATGTTTTTAGGAATGCAATACCCTGCTGAAATCAGTGGAGTTACTAATTCAGATTTTCTACGTACAGCAGTTAATGCTAAACGTGGTGAAGGAAATGAACTAGGACTTTTTCCATTCGTGAAAAAAATTAATAGTGCCATTGAAGAATTAGAAATGAGAGAAGACCTTGCCCACCGTTATTTGAATGAAGGATTTTCAGGTGGTGAGAAAAAGCGTAATGAAATTTTACAAATGATGATGCTTGAACCGTCAATTGCCATTTTAGATGAAATTGATTCAGGTCTAGATGTTGATGCATTACGTATTGTTGGTCGCAATGTCACAAAACTCGCTGAAGAACGTAAAGATGAAATGGGGATTTTACTCATTACACATTACCAACGTTTACTTGATCATGTGACACCAGATTTTGTACACATCTTCATGCAAGGTCGCATTGTCAAAACAGGAGATGCACAACTTGCTAAACGTGTTGAAGAAGAAGGATATGAATGGCTTAAAGAAGAACTCGGTATTTTAGACGAACGTGTTATCGTTGAAGATGAAACAGTTGAATCAGCAAATCGCGTTGGTGCACTTGGTAGTTGTGCAACACGAGAAGCATTGAAGTAGGGAGTGATATTTATGAAACTCCAACAACTTATTGAAACATTGGTAGAGAATCAGCAACCATACATTTGTATTACTGATACAACACCAACAAGTTCACTTTTACCAAATGGATTTAAAGTTGATACTGATATCCGAAAATTTCCAGAATTTACACGTATTCATCATGCAGATAATAGACCTGGAACGCTCTTAGAGATAAATGATAATATTTTTTCAATTTCAGTTGACGCAAATACACAGTGCACGCAGCTTGTACATCTTATTGTTGTATCTGAAAACATTTCAAAAAGACGTATCAATATTGAAATTGGTAAAAATGCGCAAGTTCGCTTTATTCTTCATGAAGTAGCAACAGCAGCATATCAAGAAACGCTATCTATTCATGTCGGAGAAAATGCACATACTGAATTAACAATTATTGATAGCAATGAAAAAACTAATGAATTATCATTTTTACGTGAATCAACAGTAGAAAAAGATGCAACTTTAAATGTTGCGATTGCATCACTTAGCAATGGAAATACACAAAGTGAAAACTTTATGAATCTCGTTGGAAAAAATGCAACAGCAACAAGTAAATTAATCACTGTTGGAAGTGGAGAACAAGTACAATTACATCGTGTTCAAATTAATAACCTCGCACAATATACGAATGGTGATATTTTAAACCATGGTGTTATGAAAGAGAAATCACGCGGAGAATTTTACGGTGTTGGCTTTATCCAAAATGGTCAAAATGGTTCAAATAATGAACAAGAAAGTCGTATGATGATTATCGATGAACAAGCACGTGCAGATGTGCATCCAATTTTGCTTATTGATGAGTATGATGTTATTGCAGGTCATGCAGGGAGTGTTGGAAAAGTAAGTGAAGAGGCACTCTATTATTTGATGAGTCGTGGTATGACAAAAGCAGAAGCTGATCGTTTAATCACAAAAGGATTTTTATCACCAGTTTTAGAACATATCGAAGAAACGACAGTTCGTGAAATGCTAGAGGAACTTATTGAAAGGAAAATTTAATATGTTTGATCCTAAAATGATTCAGTCCGACTTTCCAATGCTACAAGTTGAAAATCAAAATAGACCACTTGTTTATTTAGATAGTGCAGCGACAAGTTTAAAACCAAAGCAGATGATTCAGGCAATGACGGAATATTATGCTCATTATGGAGCAACTGTCAATCGTGGTGTGTATGAATTATCACACAAAGCGACAGATGTTTATGAAAAAGTCCGAAAAAAAATTGCGCAATATATCCATGCTCAGAGTGAAAATGAAATTGTGTATACTCGCAATGCTACGGCTTCTTTAAATCTAGTGGCGTATCAATTTGGTAAGCAAGTGATTAAGCAGGACGATGAAATTATGATTACATGCTATGAGCATCATGCTAACTTCATTCCTTGGCAACAACTTTCGATTCAAACGGGAGCAAAACTTATCATTGTAGCACCTGATGAAAAGGGACTGTTTTCGGTAAATCATTTAAAAAAGTATATTACGGATAAAACAAAATTAATTGCAATTCATCATGTATCAAATGTTATCGGAGATACAGTAGATGTTACCACTTTATGCGCTTATGCAAAATCAAAAGGAATTTACACAATAGTTGACGGATCACAGGCTATACCGCATATGGCTATAAATGTACAGCATATTGATTGTGACTTTTACATTTTCACAGGTCATAAAATGCTAGGGCCAACAGGGATTGGTGTTTTATATGGACGCTATCAACTACTTGAAATGATGGAACCACTTGAATATGGCGGTGATATGATTGATATTGTCGGTGATTTTAATAGTACGTGGAAAAAACCACCACATCGTTTTGAAGCAGGAACACCCCAAATTGCAGAAGTTATCGGTCTTGGAACGGCGCTTGATTATTTATCCCAATTTAATATTGAAGCCATCCATCAACATGTTGTGAATCTTGCGTCATATGCCAAATCAGAAATTGCTCAAATTGGTGGTTTTACAATTTATAATGAAGATATTGAGTCAAACACTGTAGCTTTTAATTCAAATATCGTTCCAATGCATGATGTTGCATCTTATTTAAATAAAGACGGAATTGCGATTCGTGCAGGACATCACTGTGCACAACCTTTGATGCGCTATTTGAAAGTAAATGCAACACTAAGAGCGAGTTTCTATTTATACAATACAATTGAAGATGTTGATGCACTTGTAGCATCACTTAAAAAAATGTCACAAAGAGAGGATGCATTTTTAGATGTCTTATTCGAATAACGAACAACTATATCGACAAATTATTATGGATCATTATCAGCATCCTCGTAATAAAGGCTTATCAAAAGAGGAAGGCTATGTAAATATTCTTAAAAATAATCCAACATGTGGGGACACGCTTACAATACAAATCAAATTTGAGAATGAAAAAGTCATTGATGTTCGTCAAGAAGGAGAAGGATGTTCGATTTGTTGTGCTTCTAGTTCAATGATGTCAGAACTACTTAAAGGAAAGACAATTGAGGAAGTAGAACGGATTATTGAATCATTTGAAAATATGCTTTTTATGAAAGAATTTGATGAAGAACTAATCGAAGAAGCCATTTCGCTTCAAGGAGTTGCTAAACTACCACCACGCATAAAATGTGCCACACTAGCCTGGGGTGCAACGCGTGATGTCATTAAAAAATACCAAAAGGAGGGACACTATGAGTAATGAATCAACAATACCAACGTCAGAAGAATATCAATTTGGTTTTAATGATGGAGATATTAGTCTTATCAAATTTGATAAAGGACTTTCTGAAGAAGTCGTTACCGATATTTCAGCGGTAAAAGATGAACCAGAATGGATGAAAAATTTCCGTGTGAAATCATATCATGAATTTGTAAAACAGGATATGCCAAGTTGGGGGGGAGATTTATCAGAAATCGACTTTAACAATATCGTATATTACCTTCGTGCAAGTGAGCGCGCAGAAACAAGATGGGAAGATGTCCCAGAAGAAATAAAAAATACCTTTGAAAAACTCGGAATTCCTGAGGCGGAAGCAAAATATCTTTCAGGTGTCGCAACTCAATATGATTCTGAAATGGTGTATCATAATATGAATAAGGAACTTGAAGAAAAAGGTGTTATCTTTCTCGATACTGATACAGCTGTAAAAGAACATCCAGAATTATTTGCGAAATATTTTGGGAAACTTGTGCCTGCATCGGATAATAAGTTTGCAGCATTAAATAGTGCTGTATGGTCTGGAGGAACATTTATCTATGTACCAAAAGGTGTGAAAGTAGATCAACCTCTCCAATCTTATTTCCGAATTAACGCTGAAAATATGGGGCAGTTTGAACGAACACTCATCATCGTCGATGAAGGTGCTGATGTTCATTATGTAGAAGGATGTACAGCTCCTGTATATGCAACTGATGCCCTCCATGCTGCCGTTGTTGAAATCTTTGTTGAAAAAGGTGGACGTTGCCGCTATACGACAATTCAAAACTGGTCAAACAACGTATATAACCTTGTAACAAAGAGAGCACTTTGTGAAGAAGGAGCCTCAATGGAGTGGATTGATGGAAACATTGGTTCAAAGTTAACAATGAAATATCCAGCTATTATTTTAAAAGGTGATCATTCGCGTGGGACAACGATTTCCATCGCTGTTGCCGGTCGTGGGCAACACCAAGATGCTGGTTCTAAAATGATTCATCTGGGAAAAAATACATCATCGACGATTGTTTCAAAATCAATGTCACGAAATGGTGGAAATGTAACATATCGTGGAATTGTTGAACACGGAAAAAATGCACATGGTTCGAAATCAAATATTGAGTGTGATACAATTATTATGGATGCAATATCAAAATCTGATACGATACCATTAAATCACATCAAAAATAGTGAGGGAACACTTGAACATGAAGCTAAAGTTTCAAAAGTAAGTGAAGAACAGCTCTTTTATTTGATGAGTCGAGGACTGACAGAAGAACAAGCAACAGAGATGATTGTTCTTGGATTTATGGAACCATTTGCTCGAGAACTTCCAATGGAATATGCTGTTGAACTCAATCAACTTTTAAAGCATGAAATGGAAGGAAGCATAGGATAAATAATTCGTATAAAGAGGTACATGAGAACGCCATGTACCTTTTTAAATTGAGAAGATTCCGATTATCTATTGTATACAGCTTACTTTACAAGCGGAAGTTGATATGTTAAAATTTATATTGATTGACAAATTAATATATATAATATTTAGAAAAGGAGTAATACATGTTAGGAAAATACTTAAAACAATTTAAAGGACTCATTATCCTTTCAACAATTCTCGTGATTCTTACTGTTGTTGCCCAACTTTTACAGCCACAGTTTATGTCACGTGTTTTAAATGATGGTGTGATGAATCCGACGCAAGAAGCTGCGCGTCAAGGTGAAAAAGCAGCTAAGAAGTCTGCAGAAGAGTATGCAAGGGCACTACAAAATAGTCCAATTGTGCAAAAAAAAGCAGCTGAGGCATATGCCAAAGAATTAGCGAGTTCACAAAATCAAGAACAAGCAAAACAAAAATCACAAGAGGTAGCAAAAGATGAAGTAACGAAAATGATGAGTACTGAATCATTTAAGAAGGCTGCCTTTGAAGAATCAAAAAAGGCCAATGATACCTACTTGAAAGAACACGAACAAGATCGAAAAAATATTGTTCTTGAAATCGGAGTTATTCTTATTGTTATGGCAGTTATCGCTATTTTATCAGGGATTATCAATACGTTTATCGCCTCACGTGTCGCTCAAGGTGTCGGTGCAAAAATTCGTGCAGATGCATTTGCAAAAGTGCAGTCATTTGGTGTTCCAGATATTGAAAAATTTTCAACAAATGGAATTTCTATTCGCTTAACAAACGATATTGTACAAATTCAAAACTTGATTTTGATGTCAATGCAGTCACTTGTACGAATTCCATTACTCCTTGTTTTCAGTTTTATCATGGCAATTAGTCTCGTACCACAATATTGGTGGCTCTTTATTGTCTACATTATTGCAGTTATCCTCGTTTTAGTAATTGCAATGTCATACATGGTTCCATATTTTGGTAAAATTCAAAAGAACCTTGAAACTGTTAATCGAATTATTCGGGAAAATTTCATGGGGATTCGTGTTGTAAAATCATTTGTTCAAGAAAAGAAAGAAATTGAAAAAGTTGAAAATGCAAGTACTCTTTTAACAGATAATACAATGCGTGTTGGATTTTCATTCTCAGCCGTTGTGCCATTTTTCTTCCTCATTGCAAATGTGATTTCAATTTTAATTTTCTATCTTGGAGTTGATATTTTAAAAGCAGATATGGCAATGTCAGGAAATATCTTTTCTGTTATCACATATTTATTTATGATTATGATGGCACTTATCATCGGTGGATTTTTAACGATGACAGTTTCACGTGCTGCTGTTTCGATTGGACGTGTAAAAGAAATTTTTGATACGATTCCTTCAATTTCATATGAAAATAATACAGCTGAAATTACTAAAGGTGCTGTTGAATTTGAAAATGTTTCATTTAGTTATAAACAAGCAGTTCCAAAAACAAAACCGCACGGTAAAAATGAAAAAGAAGTAGAAGAAGTTGTAGAATATGACTTAGAGAATATCAACTTCAAAGTAAATAGTGGGGAAGTAATCGGGATTGTTGGTGCAACAGGAAGTGGGAAAACAACACTTGTATCACTTATTCCGCGTTTCTATGATGCAACAGTTGGAACGATAAAAATCGATGGGCACGATATTCGTGATATTAAAGATAAATCGCTTCATGAAAATATTTCTATTGTTATGCAAAAAGCGCTACTTTTCTCAGGAAATATTGAATCGAATATCAAACAAGGGAAACTTGATGCAACACAACAAGATGTGGAACGCGCAGCAACTATCGCGCAAGCAAAAGAGTTTATCGATAAAACAGAACTCGGGTATCTTTCACATGTTGAAGAGCGTGGAAATAATTTTTCAGGTGGACAAAAACAACGTATTTCTATGTCACGTGGATTCATCAAAGATCCAGCTATTTTGATTTTAGATGATAGTACGAGTGCTCTTGATGCACGTAGTGAAAAACTCGTGCAAGAGGCAATTGCTCATGAATTAGAAAATCAAACGGTATTCATCGTTGCACAAAAGATTTCTTCTGTTATCAAAGCAGATAAAATCATCGTACTAGATGAAGGAAAACTTGTTGGTTTTGGATCGCATCGTGAACTTCTTCAAACATCTGAAATTTATCGTGAAATTTATGATACACAAAAAGGAAAGGAGGCGTAAATATGAAAGGTTTGAAATTTATTTGGTCATATGTCAAAGCATATTGGATTTTATTGATCATTATTACAATTTTTATTTTAACATCAACATATCTTCAAGTTATTGCGCCTAAACTTCTTGGAAATGTATTTGAAGATCTAGTGAAATATGTAACTGCGTTAAATGGTTTTGATTCAAACACAAAAGCGGCAATTACAGAAGCGGGAAAAGAAGTGATGACAAATAATTTCTTCCGTGGACTTATGACATTGTTATTTGTATATGCAGGTACGTTTGTTGTCATGTTTTTACAAAATATTTTCATGACAATTGTCTCAGGAAAATCAGCAAATCAAATGCGTATTTCACTTTTCAAAAAAATGGAAAATTTATCTGTTCGTTTTTTCGATACACATAGTGATGGTGAACTTATCAGTCGATTTACAAATGATATTGACAACATTTCTAATGCCCTAAATCAAGGGATTGTCCAAGTTGTTTCCAATGTTGCAGTGCTTATTGGTTATACGATTATGATGTATCAAGAAAGTTTTACATTTGCTACTTTGATTGTAGGGGTAGGTTTAATTGCATTATTTGCTTCACAATTCATTTTGCTTCGAGCAAGACGGGCAATGCAAACACAGCAGCAAACACTTGGTGAATTAAACGGTTATATCAATGAAAAAGTTAATGGTCAAAAAGAAATCATCGCGTATAATTTAAAAGATGAAATGATTTCTGATTTTAACGAATTGAATGAACGATATAGAAAATCATCAGTGAGTGGTGAAGTGTATGCTGGTCTGCTCTTTCCAGTAATTAATGGTCTTGGAATGTTAACAACAGCTATTTTTGTCCTTGTAGGTGGGTATGCTGTTATGACAGGTGATTTATCAATTGCTTTATTTGTAGCGTTTGTTCAATATACACAGCGATTCTTCCAACCACTTACACAAATTTCATCACAGTATAATTTGATGCAACTTGCTGTCATCGGAGCTTCACGTGTTGCCGAAATTTTCGATGTTAAAAAAGAAGTTCAAAATCGTAAAGATGCATTTCCAATTAATGAATTAAGTGGGAAACTCGAAATGAAAAATGTAACATTTGGTTATAATCCAGATGTACCAGTTTTAAAGAATATCAATATTGAAGTAAAAAAAGGTGAGATGGTCGCACTTGTTGGTCCAACAGGAAGTGGGAAAACAACAATTATGAATGTGCTCAATCGTTTTTATGATATTCAAGAAGGTGAAATTCTTTACGATGGGCAAGAAATTCAAACATTTGAAGTCACAAGTCTTCGCCGAAATGTTGGTATTGTACTTCAAGAATCAGTTTTATTTTCAGGAACAATTCGTGAGAACATCGCATATGGAAAAGAAGATGCAACGGAAGAAGAAATTATTAATACAGCTAAATTAGCTAATTTACATGATTTTATCATGGAACTTCCAGAGCAGTATGACACATATGTTACAGATGCTACAAGTATTTTCTCAACAGGTCAAAAGCAACTTATGAGTATTGCTAGAACGATTTTAACAGATCCAGATTTGTTAATTCTCGATGAAGCAACTAGTAATGTTGACACTGTAACAGAAGCGAAAATTCAAAAAGCGATGAATAATGTACTGCAAGATCGAACAAGTTTTGTTATTGCTCATCGTTTAAAAACAATTCTCGATGCTGATAAAATTATCGTGTTAAAAGATGGTGAAATTATCGAAAGTGGAAATCACCATTCACTTTTACAACTCGGTGGATTTTATGCTGAGTTATATCATAATCAATTTGTACTTGAACAAAGTTTATAAGAAAAACCAGAGAAGCGTACTTCTCTGGTTTTTCTATGATATTTAATTTTCATCTTCCACAAATGTTGCACTGCCAACAAATGGATACATTGGATCTACGATATTAAATTGATATGTTTGAGGATCAACAAGCCCTACAATTTTTTCACTATCATGCAATTTGATTAAGAATGTCGCCATTTCTTCTGCTGTATTAAATTTTGGAAGCATATTATAATCAAATGATTCAAGACCTTTACGTGAGCGAAGCGCAAACTCTGTTTCTGTTGCAGCCGGAGCAAGTACTTTTGCTTGAAGTTTGGCACCACGGAGTTGTAACTCTTGAGCTAGACCTTCGGTAAATGCAGCCACATAAAATTTGGTTGCACAATATGTGATAGCTCCATTGGCAATACCATATCCACCAACAGAAGAAATATTAATAAGGACACTTCCTTCGACTTGTTCATAATCGCGGACAAATAAGGTTGATAGAATAGTTAATGCTTCAATATTCAAGTGAAGCATTGTTTGTATTTTTGATAATGTCTGTTCACTAATTGCTTGGAAATTACCAAATCCAGCATTATTAATAAATGTAGCAATTTCAATATCTTTAAGTGATTCATAAAACGCGTATACATTCTCTGGGATGGATAAGTCAGTTGTAACAATGCGAACATCAAGTTCATTATTTATTTGTAAAATTGTCTTTTTGAGTTCATTTAATTCATTTTCACGACGAGCTGTGATAACTAAATTTGATCCTCGCTTTGCAAATTCGAGCGCTGTTGCATAGCCAATTCCTGAACTGGCACCTGTAATCACTGTATATTTCATATATATTCCTCCTTGTGCTATAACATTTGGTATGTTAGACTACTAGTATATCACTTCGAGTTTGCTCGAAGTCAAGAGGAGTGATGAAAAATATATACAATAAGTGAAGTTGCGGATAAAGTTGGATTAACGACGCATACATTAAGATATTATGAGAAAGAAGGTCTTCTTCTTCCAAAAAGGGATAAAAATGATCGACGTGTATATAATAATAATAATCATATTCAGTTGCTACAATTTATAACTAAAATGAGAAATTCTCATATGCCACTCGCAAAAATAAAAATGTACATGATTCTATATCATCAAGGAGATGACACGATATCTGGTCGCCGTCAGTTACTAAAAGAACATTATGAAATTATAAAAAAGGAAATTGAAGATCTA
>JBOFHN010000010.1:0-3065 GCA_051649665.1 Culicoidibacterales bacterium | reverse complement strand
CTTTACTTGTAATAACAACTTTCAATCCTGTAATTACAGATATGAAACTCCATAAATATTCCCATGTAATTAAACTTGTAATAATTTGACCAATTGGCTCTAATTCTTTTCCTGTTATTGGATCAAATGAACCAATATGCTCAACACCAATCACCTTCACTGCCTTGGATAAATAAAAAGCACTATCTATAATTGTTAATTGCGATTTATTTCCTATTCCTAAAATAGATCGGTCACTTCCTAAATATAGTACAATAAAAAGAAGAATAACACCTATAAGAAAACTATATTTTTTAAAATATTTAAAAATACTGTCAATTGACATTTTTTTAAAACGCTTATCTTTTACAAACATATAGCATGTTACTCCAAAAAGAATACTGTGCATAAATATCATACTTGTAAAAAATATATTCCAATTTAGTCTCAACACTGAAATTGGTGTTGCAATTATAAAATAAAAAAGGAAAAATACGAAAAATCCAATGACTGTTTTGTGATAAATTTTAACGTATCGTGATATATAGTCTCCTATCATGTAAAATAACATATTATAAAATAACAGTACAAGAGCAATTACGATAACAATTGACATAGTTTCACCTCGGTTTTCTTATTTTCATATATGTATACAGCACTTTATTAACTCCGTAACTCCATACATTTTTAATCATTGATTGATTATAAAATCGATGTAGTAAATAATGATAATCTTTAAGCGAACATACTCGACTTAGTAATTTAAAGTAATAGTTTTGGATGTCATTATCTGGTTGCTTTGCTATACATTCAACAAATTTTAAAATCGGTTGCTTCAAAGCACCCGTTTCATTAATATTTGTTAATGATTTTTCATAATAACAGTACTGGACTAACACTTGTGGAATAATATATATTTTAACTGGTGCATTCCAAACTGCGTGTAAAAATACAATATCTTCAAAAATTGTTAATTCAGGATTGAATTGTAAATGATTCTTTTCGAGAAATTCTTTTCGAAACACAAACGTCCACACCATGTGTTTTGCTTCAAATGAGAATTGTTTTAATGTTTCAATTCTAAATTGTTCACCTGTATATGAATTTTGTTCCCTAAGAAAATATGGATTTCTCTTTATTATACCATTTTTAAACTGTTGATTAAAGTTAAAATGATAGATATCGTCACTTTGATTCGTTATAATAGCATTTTCAATACTTTCCACATAGTTCGTTACTATCGTATCATCAGCATCTAAAAAACTTATATATTCACTCGTGGCTAATTCAATCCCCATATTCCGAGCAGCTGATACACCCATTTGTGCACAATGAACAAGACGAATAAACGAATGTTTGTTGCAAATTCTTTCTACAATTTCACTACTTTGATCATCACTTCCATTATCAACCACAATCACTTCCATAAATTGAACTGTTTGCTCGATAACACTTTGAAGTGTCCGTTCAATTGTTTGTTCACTATTATACATCGGTATAATTAAACTCAGCACTGTCATCACTACCCTTTCAATTGAAATAATTCTCCAACTTTAATTGATAAATTAGAATTATAATATGGATCATTAGCAATTATTTTTGCATAGCGGTTTTGCATGATTTCACATTCTTTTTGATAGCGTATTGAAGTAACATCATCAAATCCGCGTGTAATGCTTTCATGGTGATACATCTGAACATTACCTACGTGAATATTATACTTTCCACTTTCAAGCAACTTCAAACAAAAATCAACATCTTGATATGCTACTGAAAGTGTTTCATCAAATCCACCACATTGTTCAAAATATTCTTTTTTCACAAGTAAGCACGCTGCTGTCACTGCACTTGCATTAAACAAAGAAATATTACGGCCGTAATAGCCTATTGCATCTTTTGGCTGCCCAACACTGAGATGTCCTGCTACTTCATGATATCCCATAATAACTCCTGCATGTTGAATCGTGTCATTTGGATATAAAAGTTTACATCCTACTGCTCCGGCTTTTTCTAGTTGTCCAACTCCAACTAATTTTTGAAGGGTGTTTTCTTCAAACCATTCGATATCATTATTTAAGAAGAGTAAATATTCACCTTTTGCCATCTGACTTGCATGGTTATTCATTTTAGAATAATTAAATGTATAATCTGCATTACATATCGTAATACTCAAAGGACTATTCTGAATATACGTTTCTAACGTTTCAAGTGTATGTTTTGAACTTTGATTATTAATTAAAATTATTTCCATTTCCTCATAACCTGCATATCGCTGAATTGAATTAAGCAATTTTATTGTGAGATCAACACCATCTTTAAATGGAATTAAAATTGATACAAGTTCATTACTCTGTGGTTTAATATCAAAGTCATACATAAGTAAATCACCGTGTGGAGCAATACGAACATCGTAGCCTGCTGATTGAAAATAATCTTGTAGCGCTTTTTGCGCTTTTTCAAATATATAACCTTTATTCGATATATCAGTTGCAATTGAATCTTTAGAAGTACGCCAGTGATATAACACTTTAGAAATATGTTTCACTGATTGAAAATATTTTGAGGCACGAAGTAATAAATCATAGTCTTGTGATCCATCATACTCACTTCGAAAACCGCCAACCTTTTGAACAACTTCCTTACGATAAACACTCAAGTGATTGACATACATACGCGATAATAACGTATGCGGTGACCAGTCAGGTTTGAACTGTGGTGAAAAGCGTTTATTTCGTTCATCAATCATGTCTTCATCTGTATAGATGAAATCGTATTGTCGCTCTTGTAAAACTTGAACAATCTCTACAACTGCATGAGGAGCTAACATATCATCCTGATCAATTAACATTACATAATCACCCGTTACTTTTTGAAGTGCTCGATTACTCGCATTAGAAATACCTTGGTTCAAATCATTTCTAACAATGATAAGTCTTTGATCTTTCTGCTCAACTTTTTGAATATAATCTTCAATCTCACTTTGAGCATCACCATCTAGTGATAACACAACTTCAACTTTTCGATACGGCTGCGCTAGTACTGAATCAACACATTGAACAAGTTGCCACAAATCCGGTTTATACACT
>JBOFHN010000009.1:0-21785 GCA_051649665.1 Culicoidibacterales bacterium | reverse complement strand
TGATTGATAAAAATGGAAATAAACTTCAAGAAACGTCAACAGATTTAAAAGGATTCTATCAATTTAAAAATCTTCCAGAAGGAGATTATACAGTAGTTATCCAAAAACCGAATACACATCAATTTACAGTGCAAAATGCTGCTGGAGTATCAAAAGATGTAAATAGTGATGTAACACCAGAAGGGAAAATCACAAATATTCATGTTAATGTAAATAATGATACACCACATAATGATGCAGGTCTTATTAGACCAGTAACGCCAAAACCACTTGGTTCACTTTCAGGACATGTTTGGATTGATGAGAATAAAGACGGTAAATATGAAACAACAGAAGTATTAGTTCCAAATGTTCCAGTTACATTGTTTGATAAAGCAGGAAATCTAATTCAAACTACAGTAACGGATGCAAAAGGATTCTATCAATTTAAAAATCTACCAGAAGGAGATTATCACGTTACTATCGAAAAAGTTGATACGTATCAATTTACAACACAAAATGCAACAGGCGTATCAAAAGAAGTAAATAGTGATGTAGAAGTAACAACAGGTAAAATAACAAATATTCATGTTGATGCTGATAAAGAAACTCCATATAATGATGCAGGTCTTGTTAAACAAGATACACCGCAATTACTTGGATCACTCTCAGGGCATGTATGGATTGATGAAAATAAAGATGGAAAATATGATGACACAGAATTTTTAGTTCCAAATGTTCCAGTTGTACTTTTCGATAAAAACGGAAATGTAATTGAAACAACAACAACGGATGCAAAAGGATTCTATCAATTTAAAAATCTTTCAACAGGAGATTATAATGTTGTTATTCAAAAACCAACAGGATATCAATTCACAGTACAAAATGCTGCTGGAGTATCAAAAGAAGTAAATAGTGATGTAGAAATTTCATCAGGAAAAATAACAAATATTCATGTAGTAGCAGGACAAGATACACCAAACAATGATGGTGGGTTATTAAAAGACACAGAACCAGTTCAGCCAATTAAACCAACAACACCAACACAACCAAAAACAGATGGTAACGAAATGGAAGTTCTTCCTGATACAGGAAATAATGGACAAAGTTATTTAGGATATGGTTATCTTGCAGCACTAGGATTAATTATTTCACGAGTGAAAAAGAAATTCTTTGAATAATAATTAAACGCACATTTCGATGTGCGTTTTTTATTTACATGTATTTAAAATCCGTGATGATTCCTATTTTTATATAAATAAAAACTTTATTATTTTTATCATAAATCGAGATTTTATATTGACGTAGTTAATCAACTGTGTTATAATTGTACTTGGCTTTAACAATGGGCCTGTAGCTCAGCTGGTTAGAGCGCTCGCCTGATAAGCGTGAGGTCGATGGTTCGAGTCCATTCAGGCCCACCATTGTAAAGTTCAATAACATGGCCCGTTGGTGAAACGGTTAACACACCTGCCTTTCACGCAGGCATTCACGGGTTCGAACCCCGTACGGGTCACCATGTTACTTTGACCTGCTAGCTCAGTTGGTAGAGCATCTGACTTTTAATCAGAGGGTCATAGGTTCAAGTCCTATGCAGGTCACCATTTATAATATTAAGATCCTTGCGGATGTGGCGGAATTGGTAGACGCACTAGACTTAGGATCTAGCGCCTTTGGCGTGGGGGTTCGACTCCCTTCATCCGCACCATATAGTAATTAACCACAACATCTTGATTGGATGTTGTGTTTTTATATACAGTGTATAAATTCTACAAGTATGAACATTCACAACAAAAACCAGTAAAAACAACATTTTTTTGTAATTGTTACAGAAATGTGATATCATTTTCTAGTAAATCAATACATTTGTGGCAACAAATGTATTTTTTGTATTAAAGGAGATGATATTTTGAGAGAAAATGGTTTTTGGTTTGAGGCAAGTGACGGGGAGCGGATTTATATTCATGAGTGGGTGGATGTAGAAAATCCACGAGGGATAATTCAGTTGATTCATGGTATGGGGGAACATGGGCGGAGATATGCTGATTTTGCACATTTTTTAAATCAACAGGGGTATTTGGTTTTTGCAGATGATCATCGTGGTCATGGTAAGACTGCTGGTAAAATAGAAAATATTGGAAAGATAAAGCGAACTGATTTTAGACGAATGAAAGATGATGAAATTGAATTGAGTGAAATGCTTAAAATGAAATACAGTTTACCCTTGTATTTAATAGCACATAGCTTCGGTTCATTTATTGCTCAGCGTTACATAATTAATCGGAGTGATATTCCCGAAAAAGTAATTTTAATAGGCACAGGATCAGCAAGCAGAAAGCAAACGATTCCGGGTGGCATGTTAGCAGGACTGATATCTTGCGTGAAAGGAGATTATCATCATAGTGCCCTTATGGAGAAGTTCGTACTTGGTGATTTTAATGATCGAATTATATCATCACGAACTGAATATGATTGGATAAATAGTGATGAAATAGAAATAGATAAATATATTGCTGATCCGTATTGTGGTGCTGAGTTTACAATTGGGTACTATTATTCTATTGCAAAAGGTTTACGCAATATGTATACGGCAAAAAGATTAAAAAAGATAAAAAGAGATTTACCCATTTATATTTTAACAGGTGAGGACGACCCTGTGGGAGAGTATGGAAAAACGGTGAATAAACTTATAAAATGTTATGAAAAAGTAGGACTTTGTAAAGTTGAGTCTAAAATTTTCCCCAATATGCGACATGAAATTTTAAATGAAAAAAATAAACAAATTGTCTACGAAGATATAAAATTGTATTTAGAATTATAAAAATTCTTTTTCTTTTTTTTAAAAAAAACTTTGAAGTACAAAGGAGTGGTCTGGAATTTGTTGACACACATACTTTCATATGCTATTCTTATTTCTAGGAGGGCGTGTATAGTATGCTTAAAATTCAAAATGTAGTAAAAGATTATCGTATTTCAAAGTCGGTAAATGAACGTGTGTTAAAAGGAGTTACAGTTGATTTCATACCTGGAGAAATTACCGCAATATTTGGTGCTTCAGGATGTGGGAAATCGACGCTCTTAAATATTCTTAGTGGTCTTGATTCAAAATATCAAGGTGATGTTTATTATAATGATATAAATTTAAAAATGATGAACTTAGATAGTTATCGAAAAAATGTAATTGGATTTATCTTCCAAAATTTTAATTTAATACCACACATGAGTGTTAAGGAAAATGTAAGTACCGTTCTTTCAATGTCGAAAATCTCTAAAAAAGAAAGAGACATCAGAATAAATGAAGCTTTAGCATTGGTTGGATTAGAAGATTTTGCGAATCGATTACCAAAAGCATTATCTGGTGGTCAAAAGCAACGTGTTGCGATTGCTCGCGCGATTGCTGCCAATCCAGAAGTACTTA
Organism: Culicoidibacterales bacterium; assembly: GCA_051649665.1. Taxonomy (GTDB): domain Bacteria; phylum Bacillota_I; class Bacilli_A; order Culicoidibacterales; family JBOFHN01; genus JBOFHN01. The sequence goes on along the minus strand of JBOFHN010000009.1, from coordinate 18,388 downwards.
TTGCTGATGAACCAACGGGATCACTTGATCGTGAAAATCGAGATCTTGTTTTAGAAATTTTAAAAAAACAAGCTCAAAGTGGGAAAACAGTAATTATTGTTACTCATGATCATGATATTGCATCAATTGCTAATAAAGTTGTAACGCTTGATTATGGAGTTGTCTCTAATATTGATGTAAAGCAGGAAATCAAATCAGAAATTAAAGAATCAAAAGTATTTGAAAAGCATACACTTGGTTTTAAAAATGTGATGAAAATGAGCTTTAAAAATTTAACATCGCGAAAATTGCGAACAATTCTTGTATCACTCGGAACTTCAATCGGAATTGCAGCAGTTCTTATTGCTTTTTCACTTGGAAGTGGAACGCAAAGTGAAATTTTAAAAACATTAAGTACGATTCAAGATCCGAATGATGTTATGGTCGTGAGTACAAAAGGAGCAATTATCAAAAAAGATATTGACTTAATTAAAAAAGAATTAAATGATGACAGTATTAAATATTCAGCATCACGATCGTATATGGTTTCCAATGTGGAAAATGAAATACCCACAGTAGTCATGTCAACGCCTGATGAGAAAATGAAAAACTTTACATCAACATCATTGTTGTATGGAAAACCAATAACAAAAAATAGTGAAGTCTACATTACATTACAAGAAGCAAATTCAATTTTAGGTAAACAAAATGAAAAAGGAACGAAGGAAGAAATTCAAAAATTGATAGGTCAAACTAAAAAATTAACATTGGCGATTGAACCAAATTATAATTCAGTAGATGCGACTGAAGTTCCAAAGGCATTAACATTTGATGTAGAGTTTACAATTGCAGGTGTCCTTCAAAAAACGTACTATGGACAACTATACATGATGTCAGATTCATTTGTTGAGTCACATTTGCCAATAAGTGCAGATGATATTAACACACAGCAATATATTTTGACAACAAACAGTAAAGAAAAAGCACAAGAAATATCAAATAAATTCAAGTCAAACAAAGCACTTGAAAAATTTGCTGCAACATCACTACAAGATATTATTGGTGGTGCAATGCAATTTGTTTTTGTAGTATCAGCAATACTTGCAGGAATTGCAGGGATTTCACTATTTGTATCAGCCTTTATGATTTTAATTGTTCTTTATACGAGTGTCGTAGAACGTACAAAAGAAATTGGTATTATTCGTGCTCTTGGATTTAAGAAAATGAGTGTTCGTCTTGTTTTCTTCTTCGAGGCGGTATTCATCATTCTCTTCGCAAATATTTTAGGATTAGGACTTGCGGGGATTGTGAGTGTACTAATCAATAGTGTTGCAAATCCTTCGCTTGGGTTTAACCCATCACTTATTACGGTAGAGGCGGTTCTTCTTTCACTTGCTATTACTCTCGTAATTGGGATGCTTTCAGCGCTATATCCAGCAGCGAAAGCATCACGTGTGGATCCAGCTGATTCACTTCGCTATGAATAACATGAAATCCCATTTTTATGACACAGAAAGGCCACATAGAATTGATATACTTTAGGTGTTACAAAAAAATGTAACAATATATTTTTTCATACTATCCTTTCTTTTTAATAAAAATCCTCTAAAAGCAGCTATTTTTAATAGTTGCTTTTTTATTTTTCATCAGGCGAATGATTGCTGTCATTGAGTAAGAAATGATATAATAAATAGACAATAGTTTTAGAGTGAGGAAATAGAATGAATATATTAATTACAGCTGGTGGAACAAGTGAACCGATAGATGCTGTTCGCTCAATTAAAAATGAAGCAACCGGACAATTAGGGATGTTGATAGCAGAACAATTAGTGAAAGTAAGTAATCAAGTTGAGGTTTATTACATTCATGATACAAAAGCATATGTTCCAATGCATGAACGTGTCCATCCTATAACAATCCAAACAGTTTCAGACCTTGAAATAACAATGCGAAAAATAATTCAGACACGTGAAATTGATATGGTTATTCATTCAATGGCTGTTAGTGACTATAAAACACATAAAGTACTCACAGATGAAACTTTAGCAGAAATATTTACAAACTGGAATCAAAATGAAACGCGTCAGATGGAATATCGAGATTTTCAACAATTGTTAAGTGAACAGCAAGATGTAAAGCAAAAGAAAATGAGTTCAAAGCATCAGACGATGTTTGTTTCACTTATGAAAACAACAAAGGTTATTGAGCAAATTAAAAAATGGAATGCTAATATAAAACTAATTGGATTTAAATTATTGCAGGATGTTTCAAAAGAAGCATTAATCGATGTCGCATATGCTCAATTAATAAAAAATGATGAGTTGTTTGTCGTTGCCAATGATAAATGTGATATTACACCAACAGAACATCACGCGTATATTATTGATAAAGATAAGCATTATATCGAGTGTAAAACAAAACAGGAAATTGCCGAGCAACTTGTTGAATTGCTCAATATAAGATAGGAGTGTTGAAGATGAAACAGAAAAAGATAGTTTGTATGGTAACAGGAAGCATTGCGGCTTATAAAGCAGCAGATATTGTACGTGAGTTGACAAAAAAAGGACATGACGTACATGTAGTGATGAGTGAATCAGCACAAAAATTTATTACGCCACTGACTTTTCAAGCATTGACGATGAATCATGTATTTACTGATTTATTTCATGAACGTACACCATCGGAAGTTGAACATATATCAATTGTGAGAGATGCAGACTTATGCCTTGTTGTACCTGCAACAGCGAATGTTATTAATAAATTTGCTTATGGAATTGCGGATACAATTGTACCAACCACATTGATTGCTAAACCAAAACATGTCCCCCTTCTTATCGCGCCTGCGATGAATACAAACATGTATATGAATGAAGCAACACAGGAGAGTATTCGAATATTAACAGAGCGTGGTGTCGTTTTCATTGAACCGGCCGATGGTTTACTTGCGTGTGGTGATATTGGTAAAGGTGCTTTAGCCAAATCAGATGTCATTATTCAAACTGTTGAATCTTATTTGTAAGGAGAATAAAAATGGCGATATTAGCTATCAATATTGGAAATACAAATATCCATCTCGGAGTAGAACAAAACGGTAACATCATTGAAAAAACGGTCAGGTTACAAGATGAGAGTTGTGATGCGTATATCAAAGAGGCAATTGATTTTTTTTCTCAAAAAAATGATATTGATACTGTAAAACTCAGCTCTGTTAATCCTGAGTATACAGCATATATTGCAGATCTTATTACTTCTTTAACGATGAAACAAGTAGAAATAATTCAACATGGTAGTACTGGCTGGAAAGTTGATTATGAGCAATATGAAAATGGAAAATTAGGACTTGATCGAATGCTTGTATGTGAAGCGGTTTATGCTCGAAAAAAAGTTCCAGCAATTATTTTTGATTTTGGAACAGCAACTACGATGAATGTTATTGATGAAAAGGGTGTCTTTTTAGGTGGTTCTATTTTTCCAGGTGTGTATATGGGAATCGAAGCACTTCAGAAAAGAACAGCACAATTACCACACACAGAGTTGAGTGCGGAAAGAAAAGTACCACTACTTGGGAAAACAACGCAAGAAGCGATGCAATCTGCAGCGTTGTATGGAGCAGTTTCCATGGTTGAAGGAATGATTGAAAGAGTTCAAAATCTAATGCCAATTGATCATGTATTCATCACAGGAGGTGCGGCAAAACAGTTGCAACCTTATTTTTCTAAAAGTGTAATCTATGAAGAATACCTCGTCATAGAGGGGATTTTAGCATTAAATCAATAAAAGACGCATCCTTAGGATACGTCTTTTATTTGTTTATTAATTACGGATAAGCCAATCAAAAGCACCAAGTGCTGCAGTTGCACCTGATCCCATTGAAATGATAATTTGTTTATAAGCAGAATCCGTACAATCACCAGCTGCGAATACACCGGGGATGTTTGTTGCACCGTATTTATTAACGATGATTTCCCCAATAGCTGTTTTTTCAATTGTATCATCGAGCCATTCTGTATTTGGGACAAGACCAACAAGAATAAATACCCCTTCTACTGTAATAGAGACAGATTCATTTGTTTCCATATTAAGATATGATAAACCTGAAACGGTTGCATCTCCCGTAATGGCCGTTGTTTTAGCGTTGGTAACTACTGTTACATTAGGGAGAGAAAAGAGCCGTTCTTGTAACACTTTGTCTGCTTTGAGTGTTGATTGAAATTCAATGACTGTTACATGATTAACAATTCCTGCTAAATCAATAGCTGCTTCAATTCCTGAGTTTCCACCACCGATAACAGCGACATTTTTTTCTTTGAATAGTGGGCCATCGCAATGTGGACAATACGCAACACCTTTATTTTTAAATTCAATTTCACCGGGAACTTGAATATTTCGCCAGCGTGCTCCAGTTGCGAGAATAACTGTTTTACTTCGAAGAATAGCGCCATTATCAAGTGTAATTTCTACATTGTCTTTTCGTGAGAGATGTTTCACTTGTTGTCCCTTCATTAAATCAACAGGGTATTCTTTTACATGATTTTCAACTTGGGCCATCAATTTTGGTCCTTCAGTATAGGGTGTTCCAATGACATTTTCAATACCGAGTGTTTCCATTACTTGACCACCAAATGTTTGTGCGATGAGTCCAGTACGAATTCCTTTGCGGGCTGCATAAATCGCAGCGCTGCTTCCAGCAGGACCACCACCGATGACAAGAACATCAAACAAGTCTTTGTTTATAAATTCACTTGCATCAGCAGGACCTGAAACTTTATCTAGAATTTCTTCGATGCTCATACGTCCATTTCCAAATGTTTCATCATTAGCAAACATTGTTGGGACAGCCATAATTGTTTTCGCATTGACTTCATCTTGAAACATAGAGCCATCAATCATCGTATGTGTGATATTTGGATTGAGCACACTCATCATGTTAAACGCTTGGACAACATCAGGACAATTGTGACAACTGAGACTGACGAAAGTTTCAAAATGATGTGGCGTTTGGATCGCTTGGATTCGTTCAATGATTTCAGCATCAACCTTTGGTGCACGCCCACTAACTTGTAAAAGAGCTAAGATGAATGATGTGAACTCATGACCACCTGGAATACCGGCAAATGTAACACCACTTGCTGCTTGTCCTGTTTGATTAATCATAAAACTTGGAGTACGCTCAAGTTTTGTTCGGTCAAGTGTTATACGTGGTGACATACTGCTTACTTCTTTAATAAATGTTTCCATCATCTGTGAATTTTCATCATCACTTATACTGAGTTGAATCGTAATATCAGACTCGAGTAGTTGTAAATATTGTTCAAGTTGTGCTTTTGTTTCTGTATCTAAATGCATATAATATCCTCCATTTTTTGTTTAAAAAAGAACTTGCTATTCTAAATATTAAATATTTAAAACAGAAGTTCAATAAGTTTTCAATGTAATTAGATTTTTCCAACAAGATCGATACTTGGTTTTAACGTTTGTGATCCTTCTTTCCATTTAGCAGGACATACTTCACCTGGATTGTTATGTACGTATTGTGCTGCTTTCATTTTATCAATAAGGGTACTCGCATCACGACCAATTCCACCAGCTGTAATTTCAACTGCTTGTACTTTACCTTCTGGATCAATGATGAATGTTCCGCGATCAGCAAGACCAGTTTCTTCATCTAATACATCGAATATACGTGAAATTTTCTGTGATGGATCACCAATCATGATATATTCAATTTTTCCAATTGCTTCTGAATGATCATGCCATGCTTTGTGAGTAAAGTGTGTGTCTGTTGAAACAGAGTATACCTCAGTTCCCATTGCTTTTAATGTAACATATTGATCTTGTAAATCTTCAAGTTCTGTTGGACAAACAAATGTAAAGTCAGCAGGGTAGAAGCAAACAACGCTCCATTTTCCTATGAAATTTTCATTTGATACTGAGATGAATTGTCCGTTATGATAAGCTTCTGCTTTGAATTCACTGATTTCTTTTCCGATTAATGACATGAAATGTCCTCCTTTAAAATAATAATTTGATATAAATCCAAGAGTAATTTTCTCTTTTGAAACATTACTATACATCTATTTTGACACACTATTTTTATTTTTACAAGTAAAGTACAAAAGAAAAAAACAAAATTTATAAAACGTTCTATTTTTACATAAAAAAGTATAAAAATAACACCGTAAAGAAAACCAATTGTAATTATTCCAAAAATATTGACAACGTTTTCATGAATACGTACTAATTTTGATGGAAGTTGTGATACAATAGTGATGTAACATAAAACGAGGAGAAGAGTGCGTATGAATTATTTTGAAAAAATACAAAAAATCGTAATGTATATTGAAGGAAAGATAGAACTCAAGCCAGAAGTCGGTCTTGTATTAGGTTCAGGTCTTGGAACACTTGCTGATGAAATCGAAGAAGCAGTTGTTATTCCGTATGATGAAATTCCAGAATTTCCTCAATCAACAGTTGTTGGACATGCTGGAAATGTTGTAATTGGAAAACTTGAAGGAAAACAAGTAATTGCCTTTCAAGGACGTTTTCACTTTTATGAAGGATATTCGATGCAAACTGTCGTTATTCCAATACGCATTATGCAAATGCTCGGTGTTAAAACGATGATCGTAACAAATGCTTGTGGCGGTGTGAATAAGGAAGTATTGCAACCAGGTGATTTGATGTTGATTTCAGATCATATTAATTTAATGGGAAGTTCACCGCTTATAGGCGAAAATATCGATACATTTGGTGTTCGCTTTCCTGATATGAGTGAACCATATAGTCGAAGATTACGAGCGCTTGCACAAACAGTCGGAGAAAAACAAAATATTACGCTCAAAGAAGGTGTTTATACAGGCTGGATGGGGCCGGCGTATGAAACACCAGCAGAAATACGATATATCCGATCAATTGGTGGAGATGCAGTTGGAATGTCAACAGTTCCAGAAGTGATTGCTGCTCGTCATGGTGGAATTGAAGTACTTGGTATTTCATGTATTACAAATATGGCGTGCGGTATTCTTGAACAGAAATTGAGTCACAGTGAAGTGATGGAAGTTGCAAATCAAGTACATGCTGATTTTTCAAAATTAGTCCGTGGAATCCTCTTTGAAATGTAGTATTTTCTAAAATTGTACATATTGAATAAAATTATTGGAAATTACAAAACACTTGACTTCTTTTGAATGAAATCATAAAATACAAAATGTGACATGTTATTAAAATAGGAAAAAATTTATAGGGTAAAAGTGTAATTGTGGAGAAAAGTTAATACGAGGGCCTCAAATAGAAAACCATTTTATACGAAAAGGAAATAGTATATAGTGGTGTTGAAAGGTGTAGAAGATGATGATTAACTTTTTAGGAAATAAATATGCGAAAGTGAGTGTAACTATATTACTATCACTTGTATTTATACTTTGTCTCATGCGCATGCTCGATTCTTTATATATGGAGATAGTCATAGCAGTGTGTTATGTTGTTTTATTAAATTTAGTATGGGATAAATAAGAAAAAGCTCGGGTGTAAAATCCGAGCTTTTTTATTTTGTAACATTAATACACGAATGTAATATATTAAAGACGTTCCAAAATAAAAACAAACATTTTAACACAAAAATATATATAAATATTTGAATAAGTGGCAAATGTTGTGATATAATTATACGGTCACTCCTGAAAGGAGTGATAATATGATTAACGTAATGATTTTCCATGTGTTTATTGTTGCGGTCTTAGTAATGCTTTCAGCAAGTATCATGACATTTCTATATTGTGCATTACAAGATTAATAAATTCATAGGGACCAGGTAACGACTGGCTCTATTTTTTTGTATAAAAAAAGAAAGGATGTAACGAATCCTTTCTTTTAAAATATGATTATTAATAAATTCATCATCTCTTCAACCACACAAGACCTCCAAGATTTAATAAAAATATACCATATATTGTATAAAAATGCAACATTTTTTTGAAAAAACATAAATATTATAAAAAGAAAGGATGTAACGAATCCTTTCTTTTAAAAATATGATTATTAATAAATTCATAACTTAAGTAACAACCTAAGTATGTATCAAATATAGCATAAATAATATAACATGTCAACGAAGTGATAGAATGAAGAGTGTTCATTAAAATGTGAGTCGGGTGCAATATGCCTACTTAACAAGGAGCAATTTAATGTAAAATCTGAGTGTTTTATTTTTATAGAATAACTAATAAAGTGGTTCAATAAACTTCTTTTGATCCTTTTTACAAATTAATTGTGCAACACGACGACCACTTAAAATAGAATTCGGGATACCACCACCAGGATTCCACCATTGTCCAACTAAAAAGAGGCGATTGATATCATCAATGGTTGTGAAGTGAGTTGTGAAATTATCGGGTGTAGAAATGATTCCTTCAAATGATCCAAGATAATTTTTAGTATAATCGAAAAAAGTTGTTGGAGTAGCGATATCAACATAAGTAATATCATCATATGTGATATCAAAATGCTCAAGACAGTGCTGTATTAAGGCATCTTTAATTTCTTTTTTCTTATGTTGATATAAATCGGGAGTTTCTTTAAGTTTTGAGAAAAAGTGGTAATCGGCAGACAGCGTACACTTGATAACAGTTTGTTTTTCATGTAAGAAGCCTTTTGGGGGAGTATCGATAAAATATCTAAATGGTGTTGCAGTGATTCCTTCAATATTCGAAATTGGAGTATCGATATATAGCGCTTCTGCATCAAAGTTTGAAAAGTCTTTGTTGATACAAAATGAAACTTGGATGATTGAATCAAACTTTACTGATTGCTCAATGTAATCATGATATTTTGTAGCGACAAGTTCTTTCGGTACAAAATGATTAATTGTTTGAAAACCATCAGCAGCACTAATAATATAATCAGCAAAGTGCTGACTACCATTGGAAAGACAAACACCAACTGCATTGTTTTGCTTTAATATGATTTTCTCAATAGGCGATTTGAAATGAATTTTTCCACCGAGTTTTTTGTATTTTTCTTCCATCCCCTCTGCAATCGTAAGAGAACCACCACTTGTATAAACAAATGACTGATCACCATAACCAGCAAGATATATGAAAAAAACAAATGCAGCCATAGAATCAGGAATACCTGAGAAACTTCTGAAAATATGTCTAAATTCACTTGTGATAAGTGGGGTGAAAAGATCTGCTACTGTTTTTTTACGGTATTTTCTTAAAATAGCAAGTGCCTTACGATTATTTAATACCCAAGGAAGCAGTTTATGAATACGTGGTTTTGGTCGAGTTATTTCTTTTATCGGATATGTGAAATCATACAACTGTTTAGCTGTATTGATGAGCGATAACATGTAATTGCAATCAGCTTGATAGTGCGAATGATTTATTTTGTTATTTTCAATCATTAAATCAGTTATTCGTTTGATTTCAATTGCTAAATCATCAAGATTTGTAAATTGTTTAAATGTAAAATTTTGATGTCTGTAAACTGAGAGTACCTCGGGGGTGAAATAATATGTTGTCTTTTTCATTGCGCCAGTTTCAAGGTATAGTTGATAAAAATCACTCGTTGAACGAACATCAGTTAACCAGTGCAAACAACCATCAATCACAAAGTTTTTCCGCTTCCAAGCAGTACAAAGACCACCACTCATGCTATGTAATTCAAAGATTTCCGTTTGATACCCATTTGCTTGCAAGTAACTACCAACAGCAAGGCCAGCCGTTCCAGCACCAATTATAATAACTTTTTTCATCGCTTATTCTCCTTTATTTATTCCAACAAGTTCGAGTAAATCAAGAACTGTAGGAATCATTTCTTTCGGTGTATTGTGATTTGTCGATTGAGCAAGACCAACAAATAAATACGTAAGAACTTGAGCATTACGCTTAGGGTTAGCTTTGATTTGTTGTTGTTTATAAATATCTTCCAGCATATCTTCAATAATTAAAAATAATGGTGAGTGATTAAAAATTGGATGAGTCTTATCAATGAAACTGTATTGTTTAGTAAAAGCATCAATACTTAAAACAAATCGATATTTCCCTAACTTCGCTTTACTTTCAGAACTCGTTAACATCGTGAGAAAACCGTCTAAAAAATAATGAAGAGCAGTGAGAGACTCAAACTGGTTACGAAGTTGGGTGAGCATTTGCGGTGGAAGAGATAAAGCTTCATCAAGACAACAGAGGAAAAGAGACTCCTTTGTTGGGAAATATTTGTAAATAGAGCCAACACTAAGATTTGCCCGTTGTGCAATATCACTTATTTTTGTTGTGCCAAATCCTTGGAGAGCAAAACACGAAAGTGCTGCTTCACGTATTTGAATCGTTGTTTGTTCTTGCATTTGTAAATCTTTTTCTTTTGAGCGCGTCATAACTCCTCCTTATTAATGAATAAATATTCACTTATAAAAATATGATACCTCATTTTTAAAAAGATGTCAAGGGAGCGAGAGGTGATAATCTGTTTGATATAAGCTAAAAGGAATGCTATGATATATAGGTATTAATCCACTCAATTTAATTACTTTCAATTGAGTAGATGAAATTAATATTTGTTTAAAAAGGAGAAAACGCATGTCAGTAAAAAAACATTTTGGTGTTTATGGAATATGTATTAATAAGAATAAACTTCTCTGTATTATGAAAAATGGTGGACCATATAATTGTCGATTTGATCTCCCTGGGGGTAGTCAAAAAAATGGTGAAAGTTTAGTGGAGACATTGGAACGTGAAATATTAGAAGAAACAGGTTTTACTATTAAATCACTGTCGAATAATAGAATATTCGATGTATTTGTAAAGCCAATAAGAGATGAGACGGTACACCATGTTTTTGCAGTTTACGACATAACTGTTGATGAAAATAATGCAGGTGATATAGATAAAATACTTGATAATGAAGTAAATGACTCAAATGGTGTTTTCTGGGTGGATATAAATGATTTGACGATAAATAACGCATCACCTTTGATATTACGTTTATTAAACCAAAATACAAATTTTGAAGCAGGTGAATACTTGGAGTGGAGGATTCTTGGCTGATCAATTATCTTTGATATTTTCTAGATGATATATTTCATATAAAGTAGAGACAAACAATTGACGATAATGTATAATAATATGTAAGAAATGTTCAAAAACTTCAAAATTGCTGATATAAATTTTATTGATTGATACTACTAATAAAAACGAAGTGTTTGGTTTTATTGAGTTTTGATTACGATTTAAGTGATGCGACGTAGACAAGACTGAATGTTTTGGAATGTGTGTACAAATAAATGTGAAAATATTTGTAGCAACTGGGAAAAAGTAAACATACAAATAAGAAATTGAGGTATATTTAAAATGACGAATCAAATAAATGAAGAAGTAGAATTATTAACATTTGAAAGTGATAGTGGAATGCTATCGGGAGTAGAAGAGATGGATTTAGAAGGAAGTCCACTAATGCAAGTGTTAGATAATGCTATAAAAATTCCAGGTGTGAAAATCAATCGCACAGCATTTTTAATGCAAACGTATAATTTGAGTGCTACAGATGCAGAAAATAAGAATATTGCTGAAATTATAACATTAGAGCAAATGGATAAAGCAGCAAAGAAATTTATTACAACAAATGTAACCCAATCAAGTGCAGCTGCTTTTGCTTTAGGATTACCAGGTGGATTTGCAATGGCTGCTACAATTCCAGCAGATATTATGCAGAATTTTGCTTTCAGCTTGCGCCTTGCACAACAATTAGCATACATATATGGTTTTGATAATTTATTCACTGAAAATAATGAAGTAGATAATGAAACACGATATACATTTATCGCTTTTCTAGGAATAATGTTTGCAGTTTCAGGAAGTGGATCGGTTCTCCGTGCAATGGCACCAAATGTTGGTAAATATATTGCTAAGCAAACGATGAAAGCAACCCTCACAAAAACTACTTGGTATCCAATGTTAAAGAAAATTTCAGGAATTGTTAGCTCGAAAACATTAACGAAAAAAGGATTATCAAGTTTTGCAAGTAAAGCGATACCAGTTGTTGGTGGAGTAGCCTCAGCAAGTATAAATGTTGCAACGATGATACCAATGGCTAATAGATTGAAAAATGAACTTCGAAAATATTACTTATCTGAGGAAGAAATTCTTGCAATTGAGAAAAAAGAACAAGCCAGCTTTGGAGATAAGGCAAGTGATGTTATCTCAGATGTTGCGAGTGGATCTATAAAAACAGTAGGAAAAGCAAAAGATATTGGTGGTAAATTAAGTGGATTTGCCAAAAAGACATATAGTAAAACAAAAGAAAAGATAGAGCAAGAATAATATGAAATAAAATGAAACAATATGAAATTTACATAATTCCCTGAGAGTAGATTGATAAATAAAAAGTAGTAGATACTTAATTTATCAAAACGCTCAGGGTTTTTCTATGAGTAGGAAGTAGAAAAAAGAGTAGCTTAGTTCTTTATAATATAGAACGATGTATGATGCTGCTGTTTTTATATTTTGAAAAATGTATACTTGACAAATGATTAAATAGAGAGTAAAATCGTTTTAGATACCAACGGTATGTTGTGTCTGTGAGGTGGAGAAATGGCAAGAACTAATAATTCAGAAGAGACACGAAAGAAAATTTTAGAAGTATCAAGAAAATTATTTTTGGAGAAGGGTTATGATAATACTTCAATTCAAGATATTATCGATAATCTAGGAGGATTGACAAAAGGTGTAATATATCATCATTTTGATTCTAAATATGACATATTACAAACAATTATTAATGTGAATGATCAAGGAAGTCCAAATTTTAATTGGCATGGGAATACTGGATTAGAAAAATTACAAAATTCCCTGACAGATGTATTTAGTAATTTTGAGCAACAGAAAATTGCTTATTCTGCTTCAATTATGTTGAGAAGTCCTAGACTACTAGGTGAAGAGTATCTTGCTTTGTTTCAAAATTTTGTACCTGCAATTCAAGAACGAATTTTAGAAGGAATTCAGGATGGATCAATAGAAACAGAGTACCCAGAAGATTTGGCTGATTTAATTGTATTAACATTAAATATTTGGATTGGGTTTCGAATTACCGTTTTTACAGAAGAAGAGTTGAGAAGGAAAATTAGCCTTATTAAATCGATTTTTGATGGAGTAGGAGTGCCATTAATCACAGAGGAAATGATAGAGATAATTTATAACTTATTTGAATATTTGAAAAAAGAGTAGTATTTACTTTTTTTTTAAAACAAAACATACCGCCAGTATGTTTTGTGGAGTATATGGAAGAAAGATATAACTGGAGGATTAAAAATGTTGTTATTGTTAAAAAATGAAATGAGTAAAATTTCAAAAATGAAATTATTTTTTATTTGGATTGGAGCACTTGTTAGTATTTCAACTATTACTGGAATAATAATTATGGGGTTAGGAACAGATGGGAAATTAGATGGTATAGTAAGTCAAAATGTAGTTGATTTTAATATTACGGGAAATCAATGGTCAGGTTGGGGTATTGGAGCTTCATTATTTTCTGTTTTATTTACGAAGGCAGTATTTCTCTTATTTGAAGCATATTTAATTTCGAACATGATAATTGATGAATTTAGAAGAAGAACGATTAATCAATTATTTTCATATCCAATTAGAAAAAGTCAAATTATGTGGAGTAAAATCATCTTAGTGTGCTTAATTTCATTTGTAGGACAACTAAGTGCACATTTAGTTATTCAAGTTATTATTAAGTTAATTGCTGCTACAACTGGTGTAAGTGATCTTTTAACTTTTAATTTCATTGTTAATTTATTACTTATTACGCTTGGAACCGTATTAGTGGGATTATTACCTCTTGTTTTGGGTGTAATGAAATATTCAACTATTATTACAATGCTTTCTGCTCTTGCTTTGGCAGGGATAATCTCAAATGCTATGCCAGGCGCACTTTCTAAAAGTTTTGTGAACAGTCTACCGTTTCTCATTTTGACAAGTTTAGTGAGCATAATCATAGTTATTGTGAGTGTATCAAAAGTTTCTAAGAAAGATGTCAGTATTTATTAGGGTAACCAATGAAGTAGAAAGAACCAGTTTTTTGTGGAGGTATAAAATATGAGTAAAATTGTTGAAATTAAAGCTGTTTTTAAAACGATTAGTAAAGAAGAAATATTAAGTGATGTGAATCTAGAAATTGAAGAGGGAGAAATTTATGGTTTTCTAGGTCCAAATGGTGCTGGTAAGACAACGCTTATGAAGTGTATGCTTTCTTTATCTAATATCAGTTCAGGAGAAATAATAATCTTTGGGCAAGACCTATATCACCACCGAGAGGAGATTTTAAGTCGAGTTGGGAGTATTATTGAAACACCTATATTTTACGAACATTGTACAGCAAAACAAATTTTAGAAATACATGCGAAGTACATGAACTATTCGATTACAAAGTCTGACATCAGTACAGCGTTAAATATGGTAGGTTTGAAACAGAGCACAAAGCCAGTAAAGGAATTTTCTTTAGGAATGAGACAGCGTCTTGGAATTGCTCGTGCTATATTAACTAAACCGAAACTGCTCATTTTAGATGAACCAATTAATGGTCTTGATCCAGTAGGCGTTCAAGAAATTCGTAATCTTTTCTTGTGGCTTTCAAAAGAACAAGGTACGACAATCTTTATTTCAAGCCATATTTTATCAGAGATTTCACAAATTGCAGATACAATAGGAGTTATCAAAAATGGTCATATACTAGAACAAGTTGCAATGACGAAATTAATGAAAGAAAATATTGATTTAGAAGAGTATTTTATGTCACATTTTCAAAATACTATCGATAAGACAATGAGGTATAAAAACAATGAAGAAGTTGATTAATCATAGTGAGAAATTATTCTATATATTTCTGATACTCAATTTATTAGTACCACTTGTAAATATTGCTTTTGCTTATTCTATTAAATTGATAATTGACACCGGAATGTCACAGGATCGTTCATCTTTTGAAAAAGCAGTCATTGTAGGTGTTGTCGTTATCTTCACTTATGCTGCTTTTAATTTTATATCTTTTCGATTGAGAAACAGACTAGTAAAGCGTATCATGTCAGGGTATACTGATCGTGTTTTTCAATCAATTTTAGAAAAAGATTATCGCGACTTTTCAAATGAAAATTCAGGGAAATTCATATCTATTTTGACAGAAAATATGAAAAAAATTGAGGATGATTATTTATTTCAATTTTTCAATATTTCTCGAAACCTATCACTGATGTTGTTTTCACTTTTAGCGATGTTTATTGGGAATTGGCTTTTGACACTATTTGTTATTGCTGCGAGTATAATTCCGATGTTGATTTCCGGAATTATTGGAAAAAAGTCTGCCATACTTCAAAAAGATGTGTTGATTTCAGAACAAAAGTATCTTGCTAAAGTAAAAGACATTTTATTAGGTTTTCTTGTTATTAAAAGTTTCAATATTCAGAAAGTAGTGACAGAAGATTTTGTACAAGAGAGGAATAAGGGAGCTCAAATCCAATTTAGAAAAAGTAAATTTGATGTCCTAGCACGGGTGGTTTCAGAACTTTCAGGAATGCTTGTTTTCCTCGTTGCTTTTGGTGGTGGTATGTTCCTTGTTTTTAACGGACAAACGACGATAGGAAGTGTTACCGCAATTGTTCAACTCGTAAATTTCATCGTTATACCCCTTAATGAAATTGGAATAGGAATAAGTAGATTCCGGGAAGGAGAAATAACTTTAAACGAAATTCAACTATCTAATTTAGAACGTGTAGACAATGGTGAATTTAAAAATCAATTTGAACAAAGAATTACCTTTTCTAATATTGATTTTACCTATCCGAATAGCGAAGAAAAAGTTTTTTTAGGATTATCACTAAATGTCCAAAAAGGTGAAAAAATTGCGATAGTTGGCATGTCGGGAAGTGGAAAAACAACATTGCTTAATTTACTTTTACGTTTCTACGATCCAACTTTTGGAACAATCCACATTGATAATGATAATTTGAATAATCTTTCCATGGAGAGTATTTATAATTTAATGACAATCGTTCAGCAAGATGTTTATATTTTTGATGACACTTTGCGAGCAAACATCACGCTTAATCAAAAATTTACAGAAGCTGAAATAAACGAAGCAATAATGCTATCAGGGTTATCAGATTTTGTTTTAGAGAGTGACTTAGGGCTAGAAACTGCTTGTGGAGAAAATGGTAGCAATCTATCAGGTGGACAAAAACAACGACTATGTATTGCTCGTGCATTAATACGAAAGACACCTATTTTATTGTTAGATGAAGCAACATCTTCTTTAGATAATCAAGTCACTACTGAAATTGAAAATTCAATTTTAGATATAGATAATTTGACAGTGATAATTGTCACACATAAACTGAATGAAAAACTACTCAAAAAATATGATCGAATACTCTTTATGAAAAATGGAAAAATTATTGAAAGTGGAAATTTTAATGAATTATTTGAGAAGGAAGGAGAATTTTATAAACTGTTTAAATTAAGTATGAGTGACTAAAAATAGTGGAAAAAGAAATTTTGGAATCAATATTTGAAAACTAATAAATTTAAAATAAAAATATTAAAATGTTTAATTCTCATATATTGTAAGGAACTGAAATAAATTGTTATTTAAAAAAACAATGTTATAATTGCAGAGGGAATTTAAATAGCGGAGATAAGATGTATGGATATAAAATTATGTGAGTATTTAATATTTAATAATCGACAAGAAATTGCAAAGAAAAAAGAAATTAAAGATTTTATTGACCAGATGAAGAGAGATGAAGTTTTTTACTTTGATAACACTAATAATGCTTATATTTTAAAAAATCAAAAAGAAGAGAATGAAAGAGTACTTTTACATTTTTATCAGTCTAATGAAATAAATTATGAAAATTTTAGGCGTGGCCAAGAAAAGTTTGATTTTTTAGATGAGAGTGACCAAGGTGATATTAAATCTATTAAACATATATTTATTTATGTGGATTATACAACAAGGAAATTTTATATGAATCATATATTTAAAAGTTTAGACCGAGTTACTGATTTTTTAGGATATAATTCATCTGTATTTAAAAAAAATTAAAATTGAGATCTCTAATAGACGAAGAGAATATAGAAAAAATGATAAAATTTGTTGATTCAGTTATTTTTAAAACGGTACCTGAAGATGTTATGTTATGCATTATGTGTGTACCGAATTATTTATATATGCACTAATTTTTCAATTGAAAGTATTGAAAAAATTATTAATCGGATGTAATAATTTAACTCCTTCTCATAGCCATCACTTGTTGATAAAACCACTATTCTCTTGTCAATAAAGTTGACAAAGTAATGTAAATGATAGTTACATGAGGACTTAAATTTTTAATAAATCTATTGTTATTTAGAGTTGGACAGTGTTATAATGTTTTAGAATAGCACTTTATAAATGAAAGTATAATATAATCCCAAAAAGGGGGGGTTACTGAATACGAAAAATAAAGATGTGAAATATTTGTTAAAAGAGAGGTAGGAAAATATAGATGAAAAAAATCAAAAATTTTGTAATAATTTTAGTAGTAGTGATAATTGCTATAATAATTTCAGTGTTTTGTAGATTAATGTCATTAGAAGAGGTGCTGAAAGCAATCATTTTAGGCTTTCTTGTTTCATTTATTATAACGTTACATTCAGAGATAATGAACAATGAACAAAATCAAAGAAATAAGATAGCTTCTTTTTTTTGGAGTAAACTTGTACCTTATCAGGACAACATGGAGGAACTGTTTTTATATTCTAGAGATATGTATTTTATAGAAGATTTTGTCTCTAACAATGAGATTTCTAAAGAAGAAAATGATTGGAAAAAATATGAAGAAATATATTTAAAAAATAAAAAAATAATTGATCCAATAGTGGAGGGCTTAGTAAATGAAATAAATAAAAATGGAAAAGAATATTATAATTTAATTGCTCGTTTGAGTAAAGATATTGATAAATTTGAAAAAAAGAATTTTTTTGGTTATTTTAGGAAAGATTATGAATTGTGCTATGAAGCCTATAGAATAATTGAAAATATTAATGTGACTTTAATAGAAGCTTATGAAATCATAAGCACGATTCAAAAAATTGAATCTGATGTTGAAAGAAGATGTAAAGAAATAATCGTTTGTAGATGGATGGCTAATTTATATTGTACAGGTTATATTAGAATCAAAAATATCGAAGATGTCGAAGAAAATAATGACAAAAGTCCATCGTTGTTAGCTCAAAATGATTTGGGAAACTCAGTTAATGAAATAAAAAAGTGTATATAAAATAAAAGTTAAAAAGAATTTCTGGATTTAAAAAGCAAAACTATTTTTGTATATACTATACTCCTAGAGAAACAAGAGCAATCATTTGAGTTTTAA
>JBOFHN010000008.1:0-17238 GCA_051649665.1 Culicoidibacterales bacterium | reverse complement strand
TACTGGTGGTGGTATGGCCTCACTACAATTTGAACACCAAATCAACTTCCATTTCACAGGAGACATCCACGCGATCACTTCAGCTCACAATGCAATTTCAGCTCAAATCGACAATGAAGTTTTCTTTGAAACTGACCTGGATATCGATAAAGATCAAATTGTCTGGCCACGGTGCCTTGATATCAACGAACGTGCTTTAAAAGATATTACAATTCACTATCCGACAAAACCGCATCTCGATCACAAAAGTCGTTTCATCATCACCGTAGCAAGTGAGTTAATGTCAATAATCTCAATCGTTACATCAATCAAAGACCTTAAAGTAAAACTTGACCAAACCCTCGTTGCATATTCAACGCAAGGAACTCCAATATATATAAAAGATCTCGGCATAACTGATGCGATTGTCATTCTTTTACAACCTGCACTTTTACCCAATATGACACTTACACTTGAAAATACACCTGCCTTTGTACATGGTGGAGCATTTGCCAATATCGCACACGGTACAACAACTGTCCGTGCACTTCAGGATGCAAT
The DNA here is from genome assembly GCA_051649665.1 of Culicoidibacterales bacterium. Lineage (GTDB taxonomy): Bacteria > Bacillota_I > Bacilli_A > Culicoidibacterales > JBOFHN01 > JBOFHN01. Next base: position 16,698 of record JBOFHN010000008.1, on the reverse strand, counting down.
TTCTATTGCTGATTACGCAATTTGTGAAACAGGATTTGGTGCTGATCTCGGGTTTGAAAAATTCATCCACCTCATCGCATCTGAATACAGTTTAATTCCCGACCATCTTGTTCTCGTCATTTCAATTCCAATGCTTAAAGCACTTTCGCAATCAGACGAAAACGACATTACCGATGGACTTCAAAACTTACTCCATCACATCCAATGGATTCGCAAAACTGGGGTGCCAATCACCGTTGCTCTCAATCAATTTGCTGATACAACTGATGATGAAATACAATTTCTTACGCAGTGGTGTCAAAACGAGCAAGTTGACTTCGGTATTTCAAATGGATTTGCAGAAGGTGGAAACGGTTGTCTTTCACTGGCTGAATGTATAATAAACCAAACACCAACACAACATTTTTCACCATTTTATACAAAGGAATCATCACTCTTAGAAAAATTAAATGTGGTCACTGCTGAAATTTATGGTGCATCCGACATCATCCTTTCTGACACAGCAAAAGAACAACTCAACACATTCATTGCAAATGGTTGGGATAAATTCCCAATCTGTATCGCTAAATCACCGTTTTTCCTTGTTCCACAAAATGATACAAGTACAACAAGCGTTTATATTAAATCACTTGAAGTGCGAACAGGCGCTCAATTCATCGTTGTCTATGCTGACAATGTTATCGCAATGCCTGCACTTCCTCGTGATCCAAATGCTAAACATCTCTTCATCTCTGATGATGGCGTTATTTCAAATGATAAGTAAAAAAGCTTTAGATAAATCTAAAGCTTTTTTCATTTTATACTTACACTTTTTTTCTTAGTATATATTTCAATATTTTAAATCGATACAGCAAGTAGCCGTATACACCCATTCCGATAATTCCGATAACGAGAATTTCAAGCACAGTAATAATTCGATGTGTTTCTGTGAAGCGATAACCAAATATACGAATGAGCACATACATGATTAACGCAACGATAATGTTAATACCAAAAATCACAACAAATTGACGATAAAATCGTTTCGGAAATTTTACATATTTCAACACGAGGCGGAAGGCGAGAATGAAAATTGTTAAATATGCTAAATCACTCGCAATAATATCTCCCGCTGGACCTATTATAAATAACAAAAGTGGGGTCAACACACATTTAACACCGAATCCAACTACGACATAAATAACAGCTTTCCATCGTTGATCAATTGTAATGAGAATGACATTCATCAATGTTGCAATCCCCATAAACAAACCGCGGAATCCATCAATTCGAATAATTTGTGTATTTAAAACATGAAACTTCATATCGTACACAACGCGACCATCCCCCGGCTGGAAAAAGAGTCCATGGTACAACATCGGGCCAAACACCCAAATGGCAAACGCTGAGAAAATAACGATCGTATAACTAAGTAAAAGCGATTGTTTAATTTGAATTCGAACACCTTTGAGATCTCGTTGTTTAAATGCCGCGGCCATAAATGGTAAAGTTGCTAGTGCAATTGTATTGGCGATCACAAGCGGAATTGATACAAATTTTGCACTATTAAACTGCAACGTGGCAAATGTTGCCTTTATCATATCTTCACTATATCGTCCGTAAAGCACCATATTGTAGAAAACATTGGTAATCATTTGAAAACTATTCATAACTAAACTCATCAAAACCGTCGGGAGCGAAATCATCAATATCGTTATAAATATTTGCTGATTTGTAACATTACGACGTTTTTTTTGTGTCATAACTTGATATTCCCAGTTTTCCTTATGTTCAGTCCAATAGCGGTACAAAATATACGCCGCAGCGAGGACTCCTGCAAAATTAGCAAAAATAGCAAGACCACTTTTTAACGTCACATTATCTTTACTCATAGCATTAGCAAAAAAGATAAACAAGAAAATTGATATTAGCCAAACAATTTGTTCTATCAACTGTGAAAATGAACCTGGTACTGTATCCTTATTTCCATTGTAAAACCCTCTGACAACACCTAATACCGGTGCAACAATAATGGTCGGTATAAACATTCGAATCGAAAAGGTTACACTATTTTGAATTGATGGTGGCGATGACTTTGCAAATGCTGGCGCGAGTAAAAAAAGGATAATTCCAATAACGGTCGATAGTGCAAATGTTGCTGCAAGCATCATTTTAATTGCTTTATCACTTGTTCGATAATCACCCATCGCATTAGATTTTGAAACAAACTGCGCAACACCAAGAGGAATACCTCCTGTTGCAACTTCAAGCGCAACAACTGCAATCGCGTACGTCGCTGCATAAACTGAAAGACCACTATATCCTAAAAGCCCTCCCATAAAAAACACCGGAATAACTCCCAGCATCTTTGTTGCGATTAAAATAATTGAAGAATACGATGTATTTTCTAAAAACGATCGTTTTTTCATGTTTAAATCTCCTTCTTAATTTGAACTGTTCTTAAAAGCATGTACGTATTCATCAAATACATATGTGCAAATATTAAACTCACTATAAACAACGTTTCAAGCACTAAGCTAAATGTAGGAGCATACACTCTATTTTGCATCGATAGCGTCGATATGATGATGTATCCAAATGAAACTATCGTAAAAACATATGGTGTATAATGTATCATCTTTGGAAATTGAACACGTAAATTTTTTAATAGTTCAGATACTACAACAAGTAAGTCAATCATCGCAACTGCAAAGCAGAGAAGTGCAAAAATATATCCTAGATGATCAATCATAATAAAGCGATCATACTTCAATGTTACAATTCGAATAAGTTCTGAAAAATCAATTTGACTATTCGCTGATATCAATTGTTCTGAACTTATTTCACGACTCACAATCACCGTAACAACAAATTTAATCACAATCTGTACTCCAAGTCCCACACAAGGCAGAACGTAGTGGAATTTGTATCTTGGCATCTTGCAAATATCCTGCATCACCTTTCGTCTTTTATATAAAAATATAGGGTAATATAACGTTTGAAAAAACAATGAAAATATACAAATTTGAAAGATGTTTTGGCGGAATATTTTAGGGAGTTTCAACATTTCTGAACTCGGAATTTTAATGCGATTTTCATTCATGATTTTCACCTCAATTATCAACATTATACCACTTTTTATATTTTTTGACTATTGTTTTCCTTTTTTCTCACCAACACCTAAAATATTTCCATGGTAGAGTGGTTTTTTCAACGATTTTATGGTAAAATATAATGTTGAATGAGGTGTTTATAATGACAAGTAGCGTAACGCAAAATAAACGACGTTCTCGAAGTGAGAAATCGCATAAAAAGAAGCCAATGCATAAAAAGATATTTTTCCGTATCATTCTTATTTTGCTACTTGGAATACTCATTTTCATAGGTATTGGTTTTCTTAAAAAGGGAAATATCAAGAAAGTGAATGAACAGCCGAAATCTTTCCCTGTTACTGTTCAAAATTAAGGAGCGCTTATGTGGAAAATTGAAGATATAGAAATTGAAAACCAAGTCGTTCTCGCACCGATGGCGGGTGTGTGCAACCTCGCCTTCCGAACACTCGCTAAATCTTTTGGCGTCGGTCTTATTTACGCCGAAATGGTCAGCGACAACGCTGTGAACTACAAAAACAAGAAAACACTAAAGATGTTAGAAGTAGACCCGATTGAACATCCGATGTCAATGCAAATATTTGGTGGCGACGTTGAAACGATTCTCGAAGCTGCACTTTATGTTGAAAAGCATTGCGACAGCGACATCATCGATATCAACATGGGATGTCCTGTTCCAAAAGTGACAAAGATTGAAGCTGGTTCAGCTATTTTAAAAGATACCGATAAAGTACACGAAATCATGAGTACGCTCACCAAACATCTTAAAAAGCCCGTCACGGCAAAAATGCGTGCAGGTTGGGACCACAATTCAATCAACGCCGTGGAAAATGCAAAAGCGCTCGTTGCTGGTGGTGCATCCGCAATCGCTGTTCATCCACGAACAACGAAGCAGCTGTACACCGGTTTTGCAGATTGGAATGTTATCAAAGATGTGAAAGAAGCAATTACAACCGTTCCTATCATCGGAAATGGAGATATCAAAACCCCCCTGGATGCGAAGCGTATGCTCGATGAAACAGGGTGCGATGCGATTATGATTGGGCGAGCAGCACTCGGAAATCCTTGGATTTTAAAAGATACTGTCGCTTATCTTGAAACCGGTGTTTTACCTACACCACCAACACCAATTGAAAAATTGGAAATAGCAAGACTTCATTTAGATAAACTCATCACATTAAAAGGTGAGCGTGTCGCAACGCTTGAAATGCGTAGCCATGCTGCTTGGTACATTAAAGGTATCAAAGGCAATCACTTCGTAAAAGAACGTATTAACACATGTCAAACACCACAAGATTTCTACTATCTATTTGATGAATATACAAATTATTTGAAAGCGAGGATATATCATGACTGATAACCATCAACAACATAATGAAAATGAAACAAATGATCAAATGCAGGTGCGTTTTGAGAAACGTGAAGCATTATTAGCAAACGGAATTCCTGCCTACGGTGTTAAATTTGACCGTACACATACAACACAACAACTTATCGATCGTTACGAATCGAAAACAAAAGAACACCTCGAAGATGAAACGGTCTACACAACAATTGCTGGTCGCTTAATGACAAAACGCGAAAAAGGAAAAGCAGGTTTCGCACATATTAGCGATGTATCTGGACAACTTCAAATTTATGTGCGCAAAGATCGCATTGGGGATGAAGCGTTTGAACTTTTCAGCAAAGCTGATCTCGGTGATATTATCGGTGTTGATGGTGTTCTTTTCAAAACAAACATGGGAGAATTATCAGTTAAGGTCGACAAACTCACACACCTTTCTAAAGCACTTCGTCCTCTCCCTGAAAAATACCATGGACTTTCAGATGTTGAAGATCGTTATCGCAAGCGTTACCTCGATTTAATCACAAATTCTGATAGCCGTCGTACATTCATTACACGTGCACTTATCATTCGTGAAATGCGTAACTACCTCGACAGTCTTGGCTTCCTCGAAATGGAAACACCAATTCTTCACCCAATTCCAGGTGGTGCAACAGCAAGACCATTCATCACGCATCACAACACTCTTGATATGGACCTTTATCTACGAATTGCACCAGAACTTTACTTAAAACGCCTCCTCATTGGTGGAATTGAAAAAGTATACGAGATTGGACGCAACTTCCGTAATGAAGGAATGTCTCCACGCCACAACCCTGAATTTTCAATGGTTGAAATTTATCAAGCGTATGCTGATTATAATACAATGATGGAAATCACCGAAAACCTCATCCGTCATGTAGCAACTATGGCACTTAATACAACAACGGTTTATTATGGTGGCGTGAAAATTGATCTTGGAAATTCATTCAAAAAAATTCACATGGTCGATTTTGTAAAAGATGCAACTGGTGTTGATTTCTGGCAAGAAATGACAATGGAACAAGCTGTTGAACATGCAAAAGCACACAAAGTTGTCTTAAAACCACATATGGATTCAGTTGGTTATATTATCAATGAATTCTTCGAGCAAAAATGTGAAGAGTTAATTGAACAACCAACATTTGTCTTTGGACATCCCGTTGAAATTTCACCTCTTGCAAAACAAAATGTTGAAGATCCACGATTCACAGATCGTTTCGAACTCTTCATCCTAGCTCGTGAATATGCAAATGCGTTCACAGAGTTAAACGACCCTGTTATTCAACGTGAGCGCTTTGAAGCACAAGTGCGTGAAGCAACAGCAGGAAATGATGAAGCAATGCAAGTTGTCGATTATGATTTCCTCGAAGCAATGGAACACGGGATGCCACCAGCTGGTGGTCTTGGGATTGGTGTTGACCGACTTATTATGTTACTCACTGATTCACAATCAATTCGTGATGTCCTTGCATTCCCACATATGCGACCACGAAAATAATCGAAAACCAACGTATATATTATGCGTTGGTTTTTATTATATAAAAAAAGATGAGGACTAACTCCTCATCTTTTCATTAATTAAATTGTGGTTCCGTTTGTTCAACAACTTCGCTTGGCATTGTCCCATGTTTTTCAAGGTGAACAATTTGCTCATTTGTCAATGTTTCATATTGGATTAATTTCTCGGCAATTAAATCGAGTAGTTCACGGTTTTGCATTAAAATTTCACCACATCGTTTGTAACCAGCACTGATTAAGCTTCTAATTTCTTGATCAATTTCAAGTGCAATTTGATCAGAGAAGTTACGACGTGAACTTGTATAATCACGACCTAAGAATACAGAACCTTCTGGTTTCTCATATTGAATTGGTCCAAGGGCACTCATACCATACTCTGTTACCATCGCACGTGCAATTGCCGTTGCTTGTTCAAAGTCATTGTGCGCACCTGTTGTTACTTCATTAAAGACGATTTCTTCACTCACACGCCCTCCAAGCAACCCAACAATACGATCAAGAAGTTCTGTTTTCGTACTTAAGAAACGTTCTTCACGAGGCATCATAAGTGCATAACCACCTGCTTGACCACGTGGAATAATAGTTACTTTATGAACGATTGATGCATCATTTAATTTCAACCCAATCACAGCGTGACCAGCTTCATGATATGCAACAATACGTTTTTCACGTTCACTATATTTTTTTGATTTTTTAGCAGGTCCCGCAATTACGCGATCAAGTGCCTCATCAATATCTTCCATTAAAATTTGCGTACGGTTTTCACGTGCCGCTAAAAGTCCAGCTTCATTGAGTAAGTTCTCAATATCCGCTCCTGTAAATCCAGGTGTTCGTTCAGCAATGTAGCGAAGATTAACTTCTGCTGCAAGCGGTTTGTTTTTAGAGTGAAGTTTTAAAATCTCTTCACGTCCTTTAACATCAGGTGCTGAAACAGTAATTTGACGATCAAATCGACCAGGACGTAAAAGTGCTGGATCGAGTACATCAGGACGGTTTGTCGCAGCCATGATGACAATATTTGTATTCGTATCAAATCCATCCATTTCAACAAGAAGTTGATTCAACGTTTGCTCACGTTCATCGTTTCCTCCACCCATTCCGGCTCCACGTTGACGACCAACAGCATCAATTTCATCAATAAAGATAATTGCCGGTGCATCTTTTTTCGCATCTTTAAACATACTACGAACACGGCTTGCACCAACACCGACGAACATTTCAAGGAATTCAGAACCTGATATCGTATAGAAATTCACACCAGCTTCACCTGCTGTTGCTCGAGCAAGTAACGTTTTCCCTGTCCCTGGAGGACCTACGAGAAGTACACCTTTTGGAATACGAACACCGAAGTTTTTATACTTATCTGGACTTTTCAAGAAATCGACAACTTCTTGAAGTTCTTGTTTCTCTTCATCATATCCGGCAACATTTTCAAATGTCGTTGTTCCACCTTTTTGAAGGCGGGCTTTATTACTACCAAATTCAAGTGCACGTCCTTGTTGTCCCATGAGACCACGCATTGAAAACATTAATAGTCCCATAATAATAAGGAGTGGCAAGAAGCTCATCACAAATGAACCTAGTATTTGAAGTGGATTCACTTGCTCAACACTGTAGTTTAATTTCAAATTATTCTCAGCTGCTGCTTTTTGTAATTTTTCAACATAGACATCACTTTTTGGAAGTTGAATTTTAAACTTTTCTTTGTCATTTCCTTCAACTTCATAGTTGATGTTATACGAACCACCATCTTGTGATAATTCCATATTCGCATTTTTCATTTTGGAAATATCAGATGTAAATTCATTAATACTTCTTGATTTTACTTCTTTCGGGCTAAAACTTCCCGTTGCTACCGAACCTGCTACAATAGTTACAATGACAATTCCAATTAGGACAATCAGGTGTATCGGGTTAATCTTTTTTTTCATTGGTTTCACCGTTCTTCCTTACTATTTTGTGTATACTTTTGGATCTAAAATTCCAACATATGGAATATTGCGGTAGTATTCTTCGTAATCAAGACCATAACCTACAACAAATTCGTGAGGGATAACAAAGCCAACATAATCAGCTTCAATTCCCACTTGACGTCCTGTTGGTTTATCAAGCATTGTTACAATCTTCACAGTTTTCGCTCCACGTGAATAGAACAGATCAACCACTTTTTTCAATGTGTTCCCTGTATCGATAATATCTTCAACAATTAAGACATCACGACCATAAACAGGTGTATCTAAATCTTTTAAAATCTTCACTTCGTATGAACTTCCAATTCCACCATGGTAGCTTGAAACATCCATGTATTCAATTTGAAGCGGTACATCGATGCGTTTTGTAATGTCGCCTAAAAAAGGAATCGATCCTTTTAGTAGTGCAACAACAAAAATATCATTATCCATTGCTTTATAATCTGCTGTAATCACTTTACCAAGTTCTTTTACGCGTTCGATAATTTGTTCTTCTGTAATTAATACTTTTGAAATAGTGCTATGCATAAAAACCTCCATCTGTAAAATAAATTTGTAACATTTCTTTCGTCTCATCTCGTTTATATGACTTATACATCATCGGAATCCAAACAATTTCACCTGTTCGAACATCCTCTACTACTGGATACGATTCTCGTTTCATTCGCGGTAATTTAGAATCAATAAAGATTCGGCTTACACGTTTACGATGTTCACCGAGTTTTACTCCATCACCACTTTTGACATTTCGTACCACTAAAAACGGCAAATCTTCATGGTGAATTTCAAACATGTCATCACTACCGTTATTCCTGTCATTATACCACATCTTATACGGTTTCGGCAATTTTGAATGCTCATCTTTTAAATAAAAAAAATATTTTTCATTTTTGATTTCTTCATTTGAAAATTCACCGATGGAAAATGTATCATTTGATACACACAGTGCAACGCCTTTTTTCAAAAGATATATCCCTTGTTTTCCCGCTATTAACTTACACATTTCTTCATATCGCGATCTTTTGAATGAAATTCCAAGTTTTTTCACATAATACTCTAAAATCAACGCTTTCATGTATTGGTGTTCATTCATGAACTTTTCGCGTTCAATCAAAACTCGTTTGTCTTCAAACTTCACATTTATCGAAAATTTCGAGAGTTGTTCTTGGAAATAGGATGAAAGTTGACGGGTTTCATCAATATCATTTACGATTGCTTTTCGATACGCGGGAAAGACCTGCGCTATCATCGGAATCACTTGATTACGGAGACGATTGCGCATGTAGTTACTTTCCTTGTTTGTGCTATCTTCAAAGTATTTAATCTGCGCAGTTTTAGCAACAGCGTATATCTCTGCTTTTTCAATAGTGGAAAAAGGACGGAAATAAGAATATTCCGATCGCTTCTCATAAGGTAAAATGCCGATTCGTTTCACTAAACTACTGCCACTGAGCATCCGATATAAATATGTTTCTACTTGATCATCAAGATGATGCGCCGTCACAATTGCAGATTGTGAATATCGACTTGCGATACGTTCAAGTTGCGTATAGCGAAAATTTCGTGCTTGCTCTTGAAAGTTTCCACTTACATCTGGAACATCAATAATAGTACACGTTATTTGGCGATTATCGCAATATGATTGAACATATTGTGCTTCGATTTCCGCTTCTGGTCGCTTATGATGATTAAAATGAACAACATGTAATGCATAGCCTAGTTGATAATATAGTTCGAGCAATACGGCTGAATCAACACCCATTGAAACAGACAGTATGCTTGTTACATCTGCACTCAAATATTTCTTATGTTGTTGTTCTACACATCTTTTCATTTGATTTAATTTCATCTATTTACTCTCTTCACTTGGGAGTACGAAGACATATTCGCCTTCTTTAGGATTTGAAAGTGAATACTTACTTTTCTCCACTTGTTTAGCATACGCTGGATCCGCAAGGCGGGTTAGTTCATCTTGTAACTCTTTGTTTTGATTTCTTTGCTTTTCAAGTTGCGAATTTAATTCTTGTAATTGACGTTTTTGGTCTTGCGCCTGAGAATAACTCATCCACATTAAAAGACTTCCACCAATAATTACAAATGCACTCAAAAAGCGTGCTACTGGTCTTCGCAATTTAGGCATTTTCATCACCTGTTTCATATACAACTTCATACAATGTCTGATATGTATCATTTGTCACTTTTTCATTGAGTGATAATACACGATATGTCACCGGCGCTTTTGCAAAGTGAATTGTAAAGACATCTCCCACTTTGAGTTTTGTACCTGGTTTCAATATTTTATCTTTACTTGAGACACGTCCCATTTCTAAAATTTCTTGAGCGATTGTTCGTCGTTTAATAATCCGACTCACCTTTAAAAATTTATCAATTCGCATTTGTTTTCACCTCAATTTGTGTCTGAATCACATGCAAAAATTGGATTACTTGCATATGAGTCAACATCTGTTTTGATTTTTCGATTTCAAATATTTTACGACCGACATTTTCATACACATTAATTCGGTACGGAAGTGCATTTTTTATCATTTTAAGCGTTACTGCATCCAGTTGATTTGATAATGTTCGGTACGTTTGCACCTTAATACTGTGGGGCTCTTCTGAAATCTTTTGAATATGTAGCATTTGAGCATCTACTTTTATCTGTGTGAGCTGTATTAAGTTTACCACACTTTCAGGAAGGAGACCAAAGCGATCGATCAATTGATTTCCATACGTTGTAAAGTCATCCTTGGTCACAAGTTCATTCAACTTTTGATACGCTTCAATACGCAGTGCTTCATCGCTGATATATGATTGTGGAATATATGCATCCACTTGAATATTTACATCTGTTATCTTCGGTGTTTGCTCTTGTTTTGTTTCAACTTGATTACTTACTTTTTTCATGTTGAAATCTAAAAATTTACTATACAACTCAAAACCAATTGATTGCATAAAACCACTTTGTTGACCTGAGAATAAATCACCGGCTCCACGCAGAAATAAATCTTGCATCGCAATCTTGAAACCTGAACCAAGTTCGGTGAAACTTTTCATCGTCTGGAGCCTTTTTTCCGCTTTCTCATTCATCACTTTTTGATACGGATAAAAAAAGTAGGCATACGCAAGACGATCACTTCGACCAACACGACCACGAAGTTGATACATCTGTGATAATCCAAGGTTTTGTGCATCAGATACTAAAAGCGTGTTCGCATTTGGAATATCAATTCCATTCTCGATGATTGTTGTTGCAACCAGTACATCAAATTCTCGATGATGGAACGCATCCATAATATCTTCCAGTTCATTTTTTGACATTTGACCATGAGCAAATTGAATTTTTGCATGTGGCAACATCTTTTCAAGTTGTTTCACTTTCGCTTCAATTCCACGAACTCGATTAAACAGGTAAAACACCTGACCATCGCGAGCAAGTTCGCGCTCAATGGCCTCGCGGATAACACTTGGATTTTCTTCCATGACATACGTTTGAATCGGATAACGATTCTTAGGTGGTGTTTCTAAAAAAGAAACATCAATCACACTCGAAAGGCTCATCTGCATCGTTCGTGGAATCGGCGTTGCCGAAAGGGATAAAACATCGATTTTATTTTTAAGAAGTTTTAATTTTTCTTTATCCTCCACGCCAAAACGATGTTCTTCATCAACGATAAGTAAACCAAGATCTTTGAACACGACATCTTGTGAAAGGAGACGATGTGTTCCGATAACAAAATCAACACTTCCATCGCTCAATCCTTTAATTGTATCCTTTTGCATGTTCACAGAAACAAATCGACTCAATTGACAAATCATCACCGCCGTATTAGAAAAACGTTCTTGGGCTGTTTCGTAATGTTGAGCTGTTAAAATGGTTGTCGGTGATAATAGGGCAACTTGTTTCCCTGCTAAAATTGCTTGATATGCTGCTCGAAATGCAATTTCCGTCTTCCCAAAACCAACATCTCCACAAACAAGACGATCCATCGGCCGGATACGTTCCATGTCATTCTTAATGGCATATATTGCTGCAAGTTGATCAGGGGTTTCACTATATGGAAAGTCATCATAAAACTGTTGAAGTTGTATTTCTTCTGCTTTATGTGCAATACCCTGAACTTGTTCGCGCTCTTGATACAACATTTGTAAGTTTTGTGCGAGAATAAACAGCGCCTCGTTTACTTTTTTCTTCGTATTTTGCCATTCGCTTGTTCCAAGGCGGCTTAATTTCGGTTTAAAACTCTCTTTACCAACATATTTCGTTAGTTCAACAATTTTATCAACCGTGAGGTACAAACGTTCTTCTTTTGCATATTCAATTTCAATATAATCAACAATTGCACCTTTATTCGGTAAACTTTTTAATCCATGATACTTCCCAATTCCATACTGTTCATGAACGATGTAATCACCTTCTGAAATATCGCTCAGTTTAGAAAGTCGTGGTCTTTCTTCAGTTTGATAAGTACGCTTAATCTCTTTTTTCGGTGTAAATCGCTTCAAGCTCACATATACATCTTCATCTAAAAAAGTTACACCTGCAATGTTTAATTGCGCATCAAATACGTCAGTATCGCGATATTTTAATTCTGGAAATTTCTGTTGAAATTGTAATTCACTAATATCAAAATATATACGTTGTGAGCTTTCAAATAATTGTTGCAATTGCTTAATGACTCCACTTTTCGTCGTTTGTAATAATTGCGTAAGAATTGATTGTTCTTGTATTGATACTTCACTTGAAACGGTATGCCGCATCATCGCTACATAACCAACAAACTTCATCTTTGCTTCAAGTTCAGCAAAGTCAATAAATTGCGGTGTGAAGTGGTGTCCTTTTTCTTTTGCTATCTCTTCAATTTTAACGACATCATTTTGAAGATGAATTTGAGCATCTTGAATTCGATTATATTCATGGAAAATATAGACTGTATCCGTTGAAAAATAATCAATCAGCAATCCATCTTGAATATACGTGTCACTCGCTGGGAGAATATCAATCGTTTGAATATGCTCTTTTGTTATTTGTGTTCCTTCATCGAAGATCCGCAATGTATCTACTTCTGTATCAAAAAGTTCGATTCGAATCGGCGATGGATGATTAAATGGAAAAACATCAATGATTCCGCCACGGAGTGCAAAATCACCTTTAACTTCGACAAGCACTTTACGTGTATAGCCAGATTCAACGAGCATTTGTGCAAATGCATCTCGCTCCAGTTCTTCTCCAACACGAATTTGTTTTGTCTCTTGTTTTAAAGTCTTCGGTGCAATCATCTTCTTTGTCATTGCGCTTAGATGCGTAAATATGCGTTTTGGACGCTCCACTAAAAATTGATTCAATTGATTCATTCGATCTTCAATCAGTGGATCTTTCGTTGCCAGCATCTGCGAGGACAAAAAGTCATCTACTCCTACAAAACTCGCTTGCTCTTCATATTGCTCGTACAATTTCTGTGCTTGATATAAGTTTGCAGAAATGACAACTACATTTTTATCAGCTGCTTGTTGCAACATTTTCAATATAAGCCATTCTGGATAGCCAAAATAAGCTGTATTTTTAAAAGATACAGCTTCATTTGTTATTTTATCGATATAGCGACTCACTCGTTCACCTCTACGATTACTTTATTATAAACGTTCATCGCATTTCTTAAATCATCTTCAAGAAACATCTCAATCGCACCAGTTGCAGCTTCTAAAAGCTCTGGCAGATGTTTTATTTGTTCTTTTGTAAATTGTGCAAGTACGTGTGAAACAACACTCTTTTCCCCTTTTGGACGACCTACACCGATCTTCAATCTCGGAAACTCTTGATTACCTAAGTGCTGAATCAATGATTTTATACCATTATGTCCACCACTTGATCCATTTTTTCGAATACGCAATTGTCCGTAACGAATTTCCATATCATCATAGATAACAAAAACATCTTCGTTTTCAACTTTAAAATAGCGACACATCTGACCGATGCATTCCCCTGATAAATTCATATACGTCTGCGGCTTGACGATAATTACATCTTCACCTAAAATTCGAGTTTTCGCATATTCACCATTAAACATTTCCTTATTTAATACAACACCATGCTTATTAGCAAATGCATCAACTGCTAAAAAACCAGCGTTATGTAATGTATTTTCATACTGTTTCCCTGGATTCCCTAGTCCAACTATCAACTTCATTTCATACTCCTAAATAGACCAAAAAGCGCCGAAGCGCTTTATTTTATAATTCAATTTTACTGTAGTCATCAAATAATTTACTTACAGCTTTATCCTTGTGAATATATTGGATTGCTGTTGCAAGAAGATTGTCAATTGAAATCACTTTAACCTTATCGCAATTACGTGCTGCTTCATTATAAATAGAATCTGTAATAACAAGTTCCTTCATTTGTGATGCTTCAATTCGTTCAATTGCTGGTCCTGAAAGTACACCGTGCGTCGCCGCCGTGTACACTTCCTTCGCTCCAGCTTCGATAAGTGCATCAACCGCTTTACTTATACTTCCTGCTGTATCGATCATATCATCAATTAAAATGGCAATTTTACCATCAACATTTCCGATAATTCCCATCACTTCTGCCACATTCGGTCTTGGGCGACGTTTATCGATAATCGCAATCGGTACATTTAAGTTTTCAGCGAGTTTTCGTGCACGCGTTGCTCCACCGTGATCAGGTGATACAACAACGACTTCATCCATCGGTAACCCTTTTTCCGAAAAATATTTCGAAAAGAGAGGCATCGCACGGAAATCATCGATTGGAATATCGAAGAATCCTTGGATTTGCGGCGCATGTAGGTCAAGCGTAATCGCTCTTGTCGCTCCCGCTGACTCAATTAAATTCGCTACGAGTTTAGATGTAATCGGCTCGCGTGCTTTAGCTTTTCTATCTTGACGTGCATACCCATAATACGGCATCACGACATTAATCGTTTTAGCTGATGCACGCTTAAGTGCATCAATCATAATCAACAATTCCATCAAATGTTCATTTACTGGGTTTGATGTTGATTGAATGACATATACATGTTTCCCTCGAACAGATTCATTGATATACACCATTGCTTCTCCATCAGCAAAGTGTTGTACCGTACAGTCTCCAAGCGGTACACCAACTTTTTTCGCTACCGCCTCTGCGAGTGGTCGATTTGATGAAAGACTAAATATTTGCATTTTACCTGGCATTTTGACAACCTCCAAGATGACATTTCTCATTCATTATAGCAAATTTTATCTTTTTTTCATAGTTGTTTCTTAAAAATCTTGTATTTTTCAAAACACTGTGGTATTATGGTGGTACAGGAGGTGGTACTATGGTTCAAAGTAATACAGGATATCAATTTATTGCACATCAAATTAAAACTCAAATCAATTCAAGCATCTATCAGAAAGATGATAAACTCCCTTCCGTTCGTGAACTCGCTTCGCTCTACAACGCAAACACAAAGACCATTCAACGCGCTATAAAAGTATTAGAAACCGAAGGATTCATCTATACCGTTCCTGGACTCGGAACATTTGTACATGGTGATATTGAAAATTCAAAACAAGATTTTCAGTCAGAACTCTTCCTCTCTTTACAAGAGTCGGTACACAAATTACGCCAAGCATCTATTGCAGAGGAAGATATCAAAAAACAATTTATATTTTTTTTAGAGGAGGAAATGCCTGATGAACATACAATTTAACAATGTTTCGTGTAAACTCGAAAACAAACATATCCTTCAAAACATCTCACTTTCATTTGATACACAAGGAATATTCACTTTTATTGGTCAAAACGGCACTGGGAAATCTACGTTTTTATCGCTTTTAAGTGGTCTGATCACACCGAATAGTGGAAATATTACAGTAGATGGAGAAGATATCCAAACAAATATAAACTTTCGGCAGTCACTTATTTATTTAACAAATGATTTATACACGGAATTCAATGATACAATCATGACCATTATCAGTCGTTATCAATCCTTTGGGAAAGAAAGTTTCAAAGAACAACTACTCAATATGATGCTGAGTGATTTCAATGTTGATCCTAACACAAAATTAAGTACACTCTCAACTGGTGAGAAAAAAATTCATATTTTCATCGCTCACATGGCTTTTGCACCGACAACAATTATTCTTGATGAGTACTTAGATGGTATCGATGTTATCCACCATAAACTATTTACGAAATACTTATATTACTTCTGCGACACATATCAAGCGAAAGTTTTCATCGTCACACACCATGCGCATGACATTTATATGCTCAGTGATGATATCTTCCTCATCCGCGACAAGCACGTTCAATCCATTGGACACATCGAAGATATTATTTCTAAATACAATGCGATGCAAATAAGTTCAGATGAGTCTATTCTCACAAAACTCGAAGAGGCCGGCATCATCGTCGTTCATTTTGAACAAGTCGGAAGAATTGCTACTATCACATATAAAACAGATACTGCCGCAGATGATTTTTGGCACACACAGACATTCCAGTATTGTGAGCAAACTGCTATTCCAATTGAAAGGGTGATCGAATATGAATTCATCAATTAAATTTATTTATAACCTCATTGCAAAATTAAAAATCCCTCTTTTGGGATATATAATCACCATTGTTGCTGCAGGATTTTGTTCACGAATTACACAAAGTTTTTCTCCGACTTCACACTTTTTCACAGTAATTCTCATCCTCTGTGCATCACTATTCCCTTTTATCATCATTACATTTGCAACATTACAATTCTTTTCA
>JBOFHN010000007.1:0-3120 GCA_051649665.1 Culicoidibacterales bacterium | reverse complement strand
CTGTGCATCACTATTCCCTTTTATCATCATTACATTTGCAACATTACAATTCTTTTCCTTTCAAACCAATAAAGCCTACAACATATTTCTGACAACACTTCCAATCACTAGAAAAAAACAACTCACCCTTTCTTTTATCACCCTCTTTTCTCTTTCTATACTATTTTCAATCATTGTTTTTTTCATAACTATTTTATTCCAATTTCACAATTCACTACTCATCAATTTCACATTTAATCAATCGTTTAATATGTGTATCGTTTATTTTTTAACGCTCCTCCTTTTCACAGCAATTATCCTCTTCTTAAAAATATTATTTGTTCATGAACGCACTTTCTTCATTACATTGTTTTTTCTCATAATCAGCATAATCATGGCAACAAATATGACGTTCGTCGCTCCTGCAAAAACATTTTCAATCTTCTCTTTACTGCCAATTCCTTTTAACTTGATTCAGGATAATCCACTTTCTTTCCCGCACCTTGGGACACTGCGCTTAACTGTCCTTTTTTTGGGAACGATTATATTTACACTACTCGCATATATCCTCCACGAATATCAGTATCGTACACACCAATCACGTAACATCCAGAAAATTGCAGCGATAGTCATTTATTCACTCATTCTTACACCAATTTTTTATACGCTATACCAATATGCACAAATTTCGATAACATTCACGTTTCTCATTCTCATCATTATTTGTATTATCATCATATTAAAACTGTCATTTAAAAAAATCGTCCTTTGGACACTTGTCATCCCTTTTATCGTATCAAATTGTATCAGTATTCCACTCACATTAGCTAAACCAATGCTCATTCAACAACAACTGATTCAAGAATGGAAACAAACCAACTTCTCATCAAGAAATAAAATTGAAGTATATCTTCCTGATATCAATATCTTCAATAAAAATCGAACTATCCAAATAAGTTTTGATTCTATTCCACAACAAAAAATGGTGCTTGCACAACTCGCACAACTCGCAACATTACAACCAAGTGACAACACCGTTTACAGTGGTATCCTTTATACTCCACTCCCACAAAATTACCTTCTTGTACTTCGGGATAATAATGTTTATAGTAAAACATTCTCAATTCAGTGGAAATCAGATACAGAAAAAAAACAATTTGGGAATTTAATTGAAAACCTCATCACTGAACTCGAATCACTCCCTAAAGATAAAGGGGCACACACTGTAACATCATCACTTGTCAACTACAAAGAAAACGACGTTTGGTTTTTATCAAACGAACTCAAACCAGTAGCTAAAAAAGATGATAAATCACTCCTCACTCCACCTTCAACAAAGCAAATAATTGAAGCTGTTGATATCCTCCAATCAACAGAAACACGCAAATTCGAAGCACATACAGAATTCTATGCTTCACTATTTAACATAACAAATTTTCCAAACGCAAATATAAATATTATCATTTCAAACTAAGTAAAATCCCGCCGAGAGATATAATATCTTCCAGCGGGATTTTTCTATTATTTATTTTTTTTCGCTTGTTGTGTCGCTCGTATTTTCGAAGCGTAACCTGCTTTGTTTTCTTGTTTTGCACGACCGACTGCAAGTGCATTTTCTGGTACATCTTGTGTCACAGTAGTTCCGGCAGCAATAATTGTATTATTCGAAATTTTAATTGGTGCAATTAAATTTGAATTACATCCAATAAATACATCGCTTCCTATCTCAGTTGTTGATTTATTATAACCATCATAGTTAACCGTAATTGTACCACAACCAAAGTTTGTTCTCTCTCCAACTACTGCATCTCCAATGTAAGTGAGATGTGCTGATTTTGTTTCATTCCCAATAGTAGCCTTTTTCACTTCAACAAAGTTTCCAAGACGAACGTCATCTCCGATCACATTTCCATCTCGCAGGTGCGCAAATGGACCAACTTGTGTATTAAGACCTATCACACTATCTGTGATACGCGATTGGATAACTTGCGTATTTGCTCCGACAATCGTATTCACAAGCACACTATTTGCTCCGATTACAGCATCTTCTGCAATTTGACTCTCACCGAGAATTTTAACATTTTGCTCAATAACAACGTCATTTCCAATTTTGACATTGCGACCAATCAATACTGTGTCACTATTTTCAAATGTCACACCTTCAAGCATCCATTGTTCATTGATGCGATTTTGCATCACACGTGTCGCATAGGCAAGCATTTTACGATCATTGACACCGAACACTTCATCGCTATCATCAATGCAATATGCTTCCACTTTTAAATCATCTTCACCCATCAAACGGATAAGGTCGGTCAAATAATATTCACCCTGTGCATTATCAGTTGATAATTGATCAATATATTTCCAAAGTTGTTCATTATCAAAACACATGAGCCCTGAATTCACTTCATTTACTGCAAGTTCTGCTTCTGAACCATCTTTTTGCTCAACGATTTTAACAAAGGCATTTGCTCGGTCACGAATAATTCGACCATATCCTGTAGGATCTTCAAGTTTTGTCGTCAACACTGTAATGGCCGCTTTATTTGCGATGTGGAAATCCATAAAATCACGAACTGTTTTTGCACGTAAAAGTGGCGTATCTCCAAGAGCAACGAGTATTGTCCCTTTTTCATCTGCAAAATTTGCCTTTGCTTGCATTACCGCATGACCTGTTCCGAGTTGTTCTTTTTGCATTACCGTTTCTACATCTTGACTCGCCAATGTTTGTTTCACAGCTTCCGCACCATGACCAATAACAACAACTGGCTTATGAACATCCGCCTCTGTCAGTGTTTGTAATACATGTTCTAACATCGTTTGTCCTAAAATTTCATGTAACACCTTTGGTGTTTTCGATTTCATTCGTGTTCCTTTACCTGCTGCTAAAATGATTGCATTATTCATAATTGCCTCCTATGCTTTACGCTTGTGTGATTTCTCGTCCATTTATTGGCTCAACTGGTCGATTTGTTTCACTTCCTAGTAATTTTCGATAGGCATGTATTTCTTCTTGCGTCGCTGTTTGATGCGCATCAAGTACAAGCCATTCAACACCCTCACTACATGGCGGTGTTGTCAGTGACCCTTTGTAATGTTTTCCGCCACCGTGGATGAATGTTGATAAATTAAGTGTTT
>JBOFHN010000006.1:0-23550 GCA_051649665.1 Culicoidibacterales bacterium | reverse complement strand
GCTTTATCTGTATTGTTAGCTTCAATAATTAAGCCGTGTCTGTCTTCAATCGCTTGTGGAGGTGTCCCATCTCCGTGAGATACTACAGCTTCAATTTGTACTAAAGCAGCCTCTGGCAAAGCTTCAACAGCAACAACAGTTCTAGCTGGAACATAAGCTACAGCTCTAGCAATTGCTGAATCTGGGAAGAATGTTGTATAAACTTCATTTACAACATCAATGTCTTGAATATTTGTTAAGAAAATAGTAATTTTAACAATGTCGTCAAACGGTACGTCAATACTTTCTAAAATCGCTTTAATATTCCTTAAGCATTGCGCTGTTTGCTCTTTTACACCACCAATTACTAATCTTCCCGTTTTAGGATCGAGTGGTAATTGAGCTGTTAAGTTATTGTAATGTGAAAAAGATACAGTTTGTGTTGATAAAGAACACATAGGCGCATTGGCTGTATTATTTGTTAATTTAATAAGATCTCCAGCTTGTGGTGCGTCAGGAATAGTACCTTCGCCATTAGAAATAAGAACTTCAACTTGAACTAAAGCACCTAATGGTAAAGCGGCTACCGCAACCACCGTTCTTGTAGGAACATATGTTGGGAAAAATGATTTATAAACTTCGTTAATAACATCCATGTCTTGAATATCCTTAACGAAAATAGTAATTCTAACAACATCGTTCATAACATGATCAATGCTCTCAACAACAGCTTTAATATTTTTAAAACATTGCTCGGCTTGCTCCTTAACACCGCCAGCTACAATATTACCTGATTTTGGATCGAGTGGTAATTGCGCTGCAAAATTATTGTAATGTGAAAAAGCCACTGTTTGTGAATATGGTCCAATATTCTTTGGAGCATTCTCCGTATTTCTTCCTAGTACTGCGTTATAATTGCTCATAATAATTTTCTCTCCTTTTAAGTAAAAATTTTAATCAGTTTACATATTAACTCTAATTCCAAAACCAATTCTTTTGAAACTATAGCAAATATCAATCACTTTTTGTGTTGCAAAAACCAGTGATTTTGATTTGAAAATTACTTCCCTTGACGCATACTAAGTTAAAATTACAGCTTAATATATCAAGGCTTAAATGCCTGATTTCCGCTACAAAACTTGAAGAGCTATCAACCACGATAAATACTCTAATTTCAATTATAGCAAGGTTCGTTTGTTTTTACTAGCGATTTTCGGAAAAATAGAAAACGCTTCCAACGAAAAACGAGATTTCCTTATGATTTAGTAAGATTCGCCGGTATCAAATAACTTCGTTGACAGCTTGTCTTTTGTACAGAATCCATAATAATAATTTTGGCATGTTATGGCAAGGCACCTCAAAACCGAACAGTTTTCTCGAAAACATACCAGTGATTAATAGTTTGGCAACATATTACACTACAAAAAAAGCCTACTAAATAGGCTTTTCTTTATTCTAAATTATTTCACTTAACGTTCCATCATCACTACACTCTCCACATGTGTTGTACGTGGAAATAGGTTGAAAAGATCGCATGATTTCACATTCCATCCTTCTTGTTGGAATTGATATAAATCACGTGCAAGTGTTCCTGAATCACATGATACATAAACCACTGTTTTGATATTATCTTGTGCACTGATTTCCGAAATAAGCGCGCTCTCAAGTCCTTTTCGTGGTGGATCGACAACGATTGTGTCAATCGGTCTTTTTTCTTGTTTGAGTTTCGCAAATCCGGTCGTTGCATCTGCTTCAATAAATTTCGTGTTGAAAATTTTATTGAGTTGTGCATTGTGTTTGGCATCGGCAATCGCTGATTTAACGATTTCAATTCCTACAACTGGTACACCGAGTTTCGCAAGTTGTAGTGTAATTGTGCCTGACCCACAGTAAAGATCGCAAATTCCAGTTGGATTGACTGATTTTACATGCTCAAGTACTTTTGTATATAATCGTTCCATCTCTGTGTGATTCACTTGATAGAACGCTTGTGAGGCGATTTCATACGTTGTTCCGAGTATCTCTGTTTCAAGGCGTTCTTTTCCTGATACATGAATTTCTTTTGTGCCAAGAAGGTTATTGTTTCTTGTTAAATTCACGTTAAAAATGATTCCTGTAATACGTGGATGGGTTTTGAGTTGTTCTGCGATTTCAAGCATGATTTTCGTCGGCTTATGCGCAATGATAAATGTAAGTAAACATTGATTCAGCTTCTCAGATTTACGAAGGTAAATATTGCGGAGTTCTCCTGTATGTTTTTTCTCGTTATACAATGTAATTTCTGTCTTTGAAATAACAGCGAGAATATCAGAAAGCAATTCCATCATCATGTCATCTTGAATCAGACATTGGCTTTTTGGAAATGGGATTAGGTCATGGCTTTTTTTCGCATAAAATCCCGCAACCACTTTTCCTTCTTGTCGCATCAAGGGAACAATTAATTTATTTCGATATCCCCATGGTGATGTTGGTTCATGATATGTCAACGGTAAATCTGTTATTTTCGCAATTTTTTGTAATTGGTGTCTAACTTTTTCCGTTTTAAAGATTTTCTCTTCATCCATATTCATATGTTGAATTTGGCATCCACCACATTGGGGGAAAATTCCACATTCAGGTGCTATGCGATTTGGTGAATCTGAAAGTCTTTCTACAACTTCACCAAATCCGTAGTTTTTATTCGCTTTGGTGATTTGAATTTCTGCTTCTTCACCAAGTAATAGTCCAGTTACAAAAACAGGGTAATCAGCAACTTTCATTACTGATAACCCTTCGCTTGTGTAATCTGAAACAATGAGTTTATATGTTTTTGTTGTATCTATCCGATGTTGTTTGTCCATGTCATAACTCCTTTATGTATTGTTCCAAAAAATGGGTATGTTATTTTCTGTTCAGGACCTGAAAGATTTCCGAGCTGATACATTGTTTCTTCACCTGGTTTTTTCAAATCGGTTTGTGTCACGATAATGTTCATATCATAAGTCATAAATGTCTTTCCATACGGTGCTTCTGCTGTTTTGGCATCACCCAATTCTGTTAAAAATGCGGCAATAGCATCATTCATAAATTGCATTGCATCTTTTCCTGCTGTTTCTGCTGGGACATATACAAGTAAGTTTACAGCTGGGCCTTTTTGTTCAAATCTTGCTGACCGACCATCTTTTAATTCATATGACTTATTTACTTTTTCTATTGCACTTTTATTTAATTCTCCACGGTTTTCTACACGTGAATATCCACCTTGTTTTCCCCAGTAATCAGTTCCAAGGTAAAGAAATTTATTATATGCAAATATTCCTGCAACAATCAAAAGTACAATTGTAATCCATAAGATCCAGTTGGAAAAACGGAAAAACTTGTATTTCTTCATGTGCTTTTGAATATATTTTTGCTTGAGTGCTGCTTTTCTTTGTTCTTCAATTGTTCGTTGTACTTTTTCAAATTGTGCACGTTCTCTTGTATCATCCACAACAACACGATTTTGATTTTGATTTGCCATATATTACCTCTTTATTTTAAAGATTCTAGCTTGTCTTTCAATAACTGATTAATTAACTTAGGATTCGCTTGACCTTTTGAAGCTTGCATGAGTTGACCAATTAAATAACCAAATGCACGATCTTTTCCTGCTTTATAATCTTCAATTGATTGTTCATTTTTCTCCAACACTTCATCTATCATTGTCGTTAAGACAGTTACATCTGATATTTGACCAACACCTTTTTTATCGATGATTGATTGGATAGAATCGTTATTTTCCATCGCATCAGATAAAATATCTTTTGCTATCTTTGATGAAATTGTACCATTTTCTATTGATTTTATCAAATCGCTTAATTTAACTGCGGTAAAGGCAGTTTCTGTTATTGCTTTTTGTTGTTTATTTAGATATGCTTGAACATCTCCTATCAACCAGTTACATACTTGTTGTGGTGATACACCATATGCTACTGCTTCATCATAAACTTGAGCAACAGCTGGTTGTTGTAAAATGATGTTCGCATCAACTACTGATAAGTTATGTTCATTTGTATAGCGTTGAAATTTCATATGTGGAAGTTCTGGTAACTGTTCTTTATACGCTATTAAATCTGATTCTGTCAATGTGAAAATTGGAAGATCTGATTCAGGAAAATAGCGATAATCAGCAGCTGTTTCTTTAGTACGCATTAATACTGTCTGTTTAAGGCTTTCATCAAAACGGCGTGTTTCTTGAACAACTTGACCACCACTTAATAAAATTGATTGATGACGCTTAACTTCAAAATCGATTGCTTTTTCAACATTTGAAAGTGAATTTAAGTTTTTAATTTCTGTTTTAACACCAAACTCTTTAGCTCCGTATGGACGAAGTGAAACATTGACATCACAGCGAATAGAACCTTCTTCAAGTTTTCCATCATTGACACCGAGATACATCAACGTTTGACGAAGTGCTTCAACATAAGCTACAGCTTCTTTTGCTGAACGAATATCTGGTTCACTTACAATTTCAACAAGTGGTAATCCTTGACGATTCAAATCAATTAAACTGTATCCATCATGGTGATGTGATTTCCCCGCATCTTCTTCCATATGAATTCGTGTAATGTGAACATATTTTTCATGATTTTCTGACTGGATCAAAATTTTACCGTTCACACCAAGCGGCGTATATTGCTGTGTAACTTGATAACCTTTTGGGTTATCTGGATAAAAATAATTTTTACGGTCAAAGTGCATTGTCTTTGCTACCGCAAAATCAAGAGCAAGAGCAATTGAAACTGCTTTATCAAATGCACCTTTATTTAATGTTGGCAATGTCCCTGGATATCCCCAATCAATAACGTTCGTGTTCGTATTCACCGCATCCCCAAAACCACGTTTCGTTGGAGAATACATTTTTGACTCTGATTGGACTTCAGCATGGATTTCAATTCCGATAACTACTTCAAAATTCATTTTATTCTCCTCCTTTTTTCAGATTAGGTTGACGATCTAAACAATTATACCTTTGTTCAATCACATAACTATATTGGTATAGTTGTTGTTCGCTCATTCGCGCTCCGAGTAATTGGAAACCGATTGGTAAACCTTTATTATCAAAACCAACTGGAATGCTAATATTCGGAAGTCCTGTTAAATTGGCAGGAATTGTGTATAAATCATTGTAATACATCTGTACTGGATCATCGATGAGTTCTCCAATTTTATATGCTGTTGTTGATGCTGTTGGTCCTATAATTGCTGCATATTCACCTAAAATAGCATCGAATTTCTCAAATAAGACACGACGTAGACGAGAAGCTTTCATATAATAAGCATCAAATTGGCTTGCAGACAGTGTATATGTTCCTATCATAATACGACGCCTTACTTCTTCACCAAAACCTTCACGGCGTGATTTTGTATAAATTTCTTCTAAATTCACCGCATCATTTGAACGATGTCCATAACGAATCCCGTCAAATCGAGCAAGATTTGATGATGCCTCACTCGGTGCAATAATGTAATATGCTTGCATTACATATGGTAATTCTGGAATTGAAACTTCTTCAACTTTTCCTCCAAGTGATTCAATGTATTGACACACTTCAAGTACTTTCGCTTTCGTTTCTTCATCAAGTCCCGCACCCATAAACTCAGTTGGTAACGCAAATTTTAAACCTGTGAAATCTTTTTGTTGTTTGATTTTTTGAATATCCATAGCAGGAACTGAAACCGTTGTTGAGTCCTTTAAATCTCTTCCTGAAATTCCATTGTATAATAATGCATTATCTACAACAGTACGTGTAAATGGACCAATTTGATCCAGTGATGATGCAAAGGCAACAACACCATAACGAGATACAGTCCCGTATGTCGGTTTAAGTCCTACAAGTCCTGTAAATGCGGCTGGTTGTCGAACAGAACCTCCTGTGTCACTTCCAAGGCTTCCTGGCATCAATCCTGCTGCTACTGCTGCTGCACTCCCACCACTTGATCCACCTGGAACTCGATCGTAATCCCAAGGATTTGAAACAACACCAAAATACGAATGTTCATTAGAAGATCCCATTGCAAATTCATCCATATTAAGTTTCGATGAAATAATAACACCATTTGATTCTAACTTCTCTGTAACAGTTGCATCATATGGAGATACAAAATTTTCAAGCATCTTAGATGCACATGTCATTTGCATTCCCGTTTTTGCCATATTATCTTTTAATCCAATCGGTAGACCAAAAAGAGGATTTGTTATTTCTTTGTCATCAAGTTCACGTGCTTTTTGTTCCCATTCTGCATTCACTTGTAAAATGGCATTCAACGGCTTGTTATACTGCTCTACTCGCTTCGCGTAAAATGCATTAACCTCACTTGGCTTCACTTCTTTTGACTCTATCATTTGAGCAAGTTCTTCAATTGTATAAAATTCTTTATTCATGTCCACCCTCACTTTCTGCTAAAACCGATGGCACTCGTAAATAACCATCTTCAATTTCAAGTGTCTGTGAAATAATAGCATCTAAATTATATGGTTTTTCTGGCTTATCTTCACGGAAATTATTTTCAACAAAAGATGGATGTGTCAACGGTTCTACATCATCTAACTCTAATTGTGTTAATTCATCGATAAAGGCCATCACTGTATTAAATGAGGGTCCCATCTCTTCGATTTCTTCATCTGTATAATAAAGACGTGAGAGTTGTGCTATTTTTTTAACTTCTTCTGTTTTTAAACTCATTATAGTTACTCCTTTTATAATTCAAGTGATCCAGGTTTCTCCCCTGGTTGTTTCAATAAAATAAACTGTAAATTGCCGTGCAATTTCACTTGCGTCTCAATTGGAAAGTTAATATTATTGAAGTTTTGCTCTTGAGCTTTTTCTACATATTGCTTAACTGCTTCTACTTCCATTTGGCTTCCTGATGTAATATTGATTGACATTTGAATTTTTTCAATTTTATTATCAACGATTCGCGCTGTTCCTGTTACGCCCGTTACACTTGGGTATGTCGCTTGAATACTTTGTTGAAATTCTAAAAAATTACTTGAGAATGTATCATCAATTGAACGAATATTTTTATCAATTGATCCTTGATTAATAATCAAAACATTTTTTTGACTTATCGGTGTAAAATTACCTAGCGCTTCTGAACCTTTTGCGTATGCTTTTAGGAAATGACCTCCTGCAACAAAATTCGTGGCACTATTTGTTTGATAAACACTCAATACAATCGGCACATTACGGAATGCATCTTGCTGTCGAATATTATTTACAATTTTAGCCGCTGCTTCTTGTGCAAATTTTGTCAGTTCAGATTGAGAAAATACGTGGATTTTTTCACTCGTATCTTTCGATACATATTTCTGACTTGAGTTTAAAGCAAGACCAATTGAAATCCCTTTTACTTTTAAATCGTTTCCCTCACTTTGCACATAGTTCTGACCATAGATATATGAAAGATAGTATGGGGCAAACGTTGATCCATCTTCGGCTTTAATCACGTCATCACTTGAGGGGTTAAGACCAGTATCGACAAAAGTTGGATCTTGTAATTTTTTCTCTTGTGCTTCTTTGTCGCTTAACTTACGTTGAAGCCAATTACGCACTGTATTATATCGTAAGAATGTTGCTTTTTGAAAATAATAATCTTTAGGTGAATAATATTCCTTCGAAGTTTCAGTTAAACCGCGCTCAAATTCATATACATCAACCGAGTTACTCGTTCCAAGTTGAACCCCCATTAAACTCTGTAATTGATTTTGTTCGTGTGTTAAATCAGGATTTGTCTTTGTATCACTTACAACAATTCGATATTCTGTATCAGATAGAGGTTTAGTTAATTGTACTGTATTTGATGTTGCATTTGATGCATTTGAACATCCACTCATCGCTAAAATACCAACAATACATAGAATCATCAATTTACTTTTTCTATACATCTTATATCTCCTTAATATATTGTTTAATCGTTTCTTCTTCAAAAATTGTTACACCGAGTTTCTCTGCTTTATCGCGTTTACTTCCAGCTTCTCTGCCGGCAAGCACAAAATCTGTTTTACTACTCACTGATCCTTGTACTTTTGCGCCTTTTGATTCAAGCAGTGTCGCTAATTCAGTTCTTTTCCATGTATCGAAAGTTCCTGTTATGACCACTTTCTTCTGATAAAACATATTTGATTCATCAGCTATAATCCGCTGACCAGTATATGTTAAGTTAACATTGTGTTGTTTAAAGTTTTCAATTAATTCAACCATATGCTCTGATTGAATAGCATAAATTAAACTTTTGGCTATTTTATCACCAAATCCATCGATTTGAGCAATATCTTCATGACTTACTTTTGCTAAGTCATCATATGCACCATATTGTTTCGCTAATATTTGAGCACTCTTTTCACCGACATGTCGAATACCAAGACCAAATAATAACCGTTCTAATGAATTACTTTTTGAAACTTCTATTGCTTGTAATAAATTATTCACCGACTTATCTTGCAATGAATGACCATCCAATGTCAAACCAATTAAATCATCATATGTAAGTTGGTAAATATCTGAAAGTTTGTGCACTAATCCATTTTGAAAAAGCATTTCTGCTACTTTATCTCCAAATCCATCGATATCCATTGCTTTACGCGATGTAAAGTGAATAATTTTCTGAATAAGCTGTGCTTGACAGTCAGGGTTCATACAATAATACGCTGCTTCTCCATCAAGGCGAATTATTGATTCATGACACTCAGGACATTCCGTAATCATCTCAAAAGTCGTGGCACTTTCATCACGCTTATCATGAATCACCTTCACAACTTCTGGAATAATATCCCCTGCTTTTCGAACGACAATTGTATCTCCTATGCGCAAATCCTTATCGCGGATAAAATCAACATTATGCAATGTCGCTCGTGATACATGCGTTCCTGCCACCTTCACCGTATCAAAATTTGCATTCGGCGTCACCATTCCCGTACGACCAACTGTAAATGTAATTTCATTTAATATCGTTGTCACTTCTTCTGCTGGAAACTTATAGGCTAGTGCCCATTTAGGTGCTTTCGCTGTATATCCAATTTCCTCATATTTCGTAATATCATCAACTTTAATGACAATCCCATCGATATCAAATGGTAATGTATCACGCTTTTCTGTCCATGATTCAATATATGACCAAATATCCTCACTTCGCGAAAAGACTTGACGATATTCATTTTTAGCAAATCCTAATTCATCCTCAAAATGCTGCAATGCTTTGCTGTAAGATGTAAATCCAAGTGTTTCAAACATTTCAACTGGACTTCCATAAGAAAAAAATGATAATTTGCGAGTCGCAGCAATTGATTCATCTTTTTGACGAATTGTTCCAGCTGCTGCATTCCTCGGATTCATAAATCCATCTTCACCTTGCTCTTCAAGTTCCCGATTAATACGATTAAACTCGTCTTTTAAAAGATATACCTCTCCACGAACTTCTATATAATCACTCACTTGATTATGATATGATTTAAAGTTTGGGATGTTTTTAGGAATATTTCCAATTGTTGCGACCGTATGACTCACATCTTCACCAACAAATCCATCACCACGAGTCACTGCTTGCATAAAACTTCCATCATTTGTCATATATCGCAAACTCATCGCTAAACCATCTATTTTAAGTTCGCACGTAAATGCTAAATCACTTCCAAATTCTGCTTGTAATTTATCAACAAATGAAACAACCTCAGTTTTATTATAACCATTACCAAGGGATAACATTCGGGATTTGTGAGGTACACTTTGAAATTTTTCATTTTCTATAGTGGTTTGACCTACAACGTGTGTCGGTGAGTCTTTTTTTAATTGATTTACATCAACATTAGCTTCTTCTAATGTATCAATCGCTACTCTTACTTCTTTAGTTAATGCATCGTATACTGCATCTGAAACAATCGGCTGATCATTTTCGTAGGCTTTGTTCCATTTTTGCAATATTTGAATATCATTTTGCGTTTTATCTTTCAATTGTAAAAGTTCTGATGCTTTCACAGACTCACCTCTATTCTATCCTTACATTTTACCATTTTTTCGCACAAAAGTCATTTTTTTCCAAAAGAAAAAACCTCAATTTTGAGGTTTTCAGTATTTTATTTTAACATCCTATTATCCCACACCTAAATCAGTATTTTCAATCAATACTTCAATGTGATCATAACCTTGTAAAGTTGGATACACTTCTTTTACAAACCAACTAATTAATTGCTCATCTCGCTTCACATTTGTCGTATTTTCAACAAATACATTCAAATTAAAATACGAAAAATATTGCTTTGCAAGTTCTATATCGTTAAGAATGCTCTCTTTTGTCTGCCCTTCTAGCCCAATAAGAAAACAAGCACCCTCAAAATATTCAGCAATTGCTTTTGCATCAATATTTTTAGGTATTCCTTTTTTCCAAGTGTCACGAATTGTAAAATCAAAAGTTTCTATTCCAATACGAAATTTTACATCAATATCTGAAAAAAATTGTCTGACTTTTTCTAATCGTTTATGATACATCCAATGTGCTTCACACCAAAGTGTCTTAACTCCTTTTTCAAGGAGTTTAGATTTTAAGTAGTAGAGCGTTTCATCATCGAGTTCAAAAATTGATCCTGAATTAATCACATCTACAACTTGATAACATCCTGTCATTTCATCAATCACTGGCTTATTAATTAAAAATGGATTTTCACTTGTATCATCGTAATAATCACAAAATGTACACTTCTTCCACACACATCCTTTACCTTGTAATAAAAGTAATTCGCGTTTCATATGTGTATCAATTGTCGAATAGCGATTTAACTCAATTGGCATGTTTCTCTACCCCCGCTTTATTTCGTACAAAATCAATGATTGCATAAACAACCGGTGTTGCAAAAAGGGACTCAATAATCAATTTAACAATGTATTGTGCCACAATCATTGATATCATATCTTTCAGCGCAACTGTCCCAGCAAAAGCGATAATAACAAATAAAACAGTATCGAAGATATAACCAATTGCTGAACTTGCAATTGTTCGAACAAATAGCCATTTCCCTCTTGTTAATTGTTTTATCACTTCCATTGACCATGCATTTGATATACTCCCAAAAATAAATGCAAACAATGATGCAACTAAAATACGTGGCGTATAAGTAAAAATAGTAGCATATGATTCATTAATATTACTTAAGTAACTCGGTGCAGGAAGTAAAGTTCCTATGTAAGTTGCGCATACTAAAATAATATTACAAACAAAAGTTAAATAAATTACTTTTCGCGCAACTTTAAATCCCCATACTTCTGTTAAAATATCACCAAGCATATATGCAATTGGAAATGTTATTGTTCCTGCATCAAACCATGTAACACCATAAAATTCTACTAATTTAACTGCCATGATGTTTGCTGTTAAATAGCATGTAATCATTAATGCTGAAATAATTACGAGAGTGTTAAAATGCTTATATTGTTGTACGTTATTATTCATTTATCTGATTCCTTATGTACTATAAAATAAAAATAAAAAGAACCATTTAGGTTCTTTTTATTCTACTATTTTGCATCAACGAATTCAATCATTGCCATTGGTGCGTTATCTCCCGTACGAGCCGGAAGTTTTACGATACGAGTGTATCCACCTTGACGGTCTGCAAAACGTGGTGCAAGATCTTCAAAAAGTTTACTTACAGCTGTTTTATCAGTTCCTTCTACTTTAATAGGACGAACGAATGCTGCAGCATCATATTTCGATTGTACTGTTCCACGCTTCCCAAGTGTAATTAATTTTTCTACAACTGGGCGAAGTTCTTTTGCTTTTGATTCTGTTGTTGTAATACGTTCATTTAAAATGAGCGTTGTAGCAAGATCACGTAATAATGCTTTACGTTGGCTACTTGTTCTTCCAAGTTTACGCATTGTGACACTCCTTTCTACTTATAACTTTTAACTCTATTCTTCACGGAAGTTTAATCCGAGTTCGTCAAGTTTATCCATCACTTCTTTGAGTGATTTCTTACCTAAGTTACGAACTCGCATAATCTCATCTTCTGTAAACTGAAGAAGATCAGATACAAGATTAATTCCCGCACGTTTAAGCGAGTTGTAAGAGCGAACTGATAAATCAAGTTCTTCAATTGGAAGGTCTTGAATTGAAAGTTCTTCCTCTTCAACTTTTTCACTCATCATTATAATATTAGCAACTTTTTCATCTAAATCTTTAAATGTATCAAGATGACCAACAAGAATATTCGCAGCCATTGCGAGTGATTCTGCTGGAGTTACACTTCCATTCGTATGAATTTCGATATTTAAACGATCGTGACTGACATCTTTACCGATAACAGTATCAACATCATATGCAACTTTGACAGTTGGCGTGTAAATTGAATCGATTGGAATCATTGTTGCTCCGAGTGTTTCATCTTTGTTAAATTCTGCTCGAACATATCCACGACCACGTTTTGCAATGAGACGCATTTTGAATGTTACATCTTTTTCAATATGCGCAATTACAAGATCTGGATTGATAATTTCAACTTCACTACTGCATTGAATATCAGCAGCAGTCACCGTACCTTCACCTTTTACATCAATAAAAAGTTCTTGTACTTCATTGCTTTCTGATTTCAATACCAACTGTTTTAAGTTGAGAATAATTGTCGCAACATCTTCTCTTACACCTTTAATCACAGAGAACTCGTGAACAACACCTTCAATTTCGATGTTTGTTACAGCTGTTCCTGGAAGCGATGAAAGAAGTGTACGTCTTAATGCATTCCCGATTGTTACGCCAAACCCTTTTTCAAGTGGCTCAACGGCAAATTTCCCATAAAAGTTACTTTCGCTGTAGTCTTTTATTGAAAACGTTGGTCTTTCAAATTCTACCATCACTGTGCCTCCTCAAAAATAATTACAAAATTAATTATTAACCACGAGGACGTTTTGGTGGACGACAACCGTTGTGTGGAACTGGTGTTACGTCGCGGATTGCTGTTACTTCAAGCCCTGTAGCTTGGAGTGAACGAATCGCTGACTCACGACCAGGTCCTGGACCTTTTACTGTCACTTCAACTGAAGTCATTCCTTGGTCCATCGCAGCTTTTGCTGCAGCTTCTGCAGACATTTGCGCGGCAAATGGAGTTGATTTTTTAGAACCTTTAAATCCTAAAGCCCCACCACTTGACCATGCTACTGCATTTCCATGTACATCAGTAATCATGATGATTGTATTGTTAAATGTCGAGTGAATATGAGCAACACCTGTTGGGATGTTCTTTTTCACACGGCGTTTACGGACATTACGTGCCATTACGTGCAACCTCCTTCTTTATGCTTGCATATTAAACATTATTTTTTCTTACCAGCGACTGTTTTACGTGGTCCTTTACGCGTACGCGCATTTGTTTTTGATTTTTGACCACGAACCGGTAAATTACGTCGATGACGAATTCCGCGGTAGCTGGCAATTTCTTGAAGACGCTTAATGTTAAGTGCGACTTCACGACGAAGATCACCTTCTGTTTTGATTTTATCAACTTCAGCACGAATTGCTGATAATTGATCTTCTGTTAAATCTTTTACACGGATATCTTCTGAAATTCCTGTTGTTGCTAAAATTTGTTGTGATGTTGGTTTACCAATACCAAATACGTATGTTAACGCAATGACAACACGTTTGTCGCGAGGAATATCTACTCCAGAAATACGAGCCATTTTGGCACCTCCCTATTTTTTAACCTTGACGTTGTTTATGTTTTGGATTTTCGCAAATGATCATAACGCGACCTTTACGACGGATAACTTTACATTTATCACAAATTGGTTTTACCGATGGTCTAACTTTCATCGTATATGACCTCCCGTTTCATAATATATGCCTATTTTTCACGGTATACAATTCGACCTTTTGTCAAATCATATGGTGACATTTCAAGGCGTACACGATCTCCTGGTAAAATGCGAATGTTATTCATACGAATTTTACCAGAAACGTGTGCTAAAATCACATGTCCATTTTCGAGTTCAACTTTAAACACGGCATTAGGTAATGCTTCAAGCACTTTTGCCATGACCTCGATTACATCTGCTTTTGCCATGTTGGCCTCCCAGACTATTAAATTTTTGTTAATATTTCACAGCCATCTTCAGTAACAAGTACTGTATGTTCAAAATGAGCTGTTCGATTTCCACTTTTCGTTTTCACTGTCCATTGATCAGAAAGTGTATATGTTGATGGTCGACCAACTGCAACGATCGGTTCAATTGCGATTGTCATTCCTGAAAGTAACTTTGCATCTTCAAGTGGCTCATAGTAGTTAAAAACAATTGGGTCTTCATGTAATTCACGACCGACTCCATGACCAGTAAATTCCTTTACGATCGAAAGTCCTTGTGACTCAACACATGTTTGAATCACCTTTGAAACATCTGACACCATGTTGCCTGATTTCACTGCTTTTAAGCTTTCCATCAATGCCTGTTCTGTTACTTCAAGTAAGTGTTTGTCTTCATCAGAAATTTTTCCGATTGCATAACTCCAAGCGCTATCACCATGATAACCTTGATAGCATGCGCCAATGTCGATTGAGATAATATCTCCATCTTTTAACAATGTTGCATCAGGTATGCCGTGAACAACGACATCATTTACAGAAAGACAAGTTGCTGCTGGAAATCCACCATATCCTTTAAACGATGGTGTTGCTCCATGTTCACAAATAAGTTTGTCAACAAAAGCATCCACTTCTTTTAAAGAAATTCCTGGTTTAAGTATTGTTGCTACTTCACGATGTGCAATAGCAACAATTTTACCAGCAGTTCGCATCAATTCAATTTCACGAGGACTACGTCGCTCTATCATTGATTGAGTGCTCCTTGTACATTTTGAAATACGGTTTGCTTATCTCCTGATGCATCGATTTGAATAAGCAAGCCTTTTTGATTGTAGTAATCTGTGACTGGTTTGGTTTGATTGAAGTAAACTTCAAGTCTTGTTTTAACATTTTCAGGTTTATCATCTTCACGTTGATATACTTCTCCACCACACGCATCACAAACACCTTCAACTTTTGGAGCTGAGTATTTCTGATGGTATGTAGATCCACATTTTCGACATACAAGACGTCCCGATAAACGTTCAAGCAATTGGATTTCATCAACTGTGAAATCAAGTACTAAATCTAATTTGATACCAAGTTCTGAAACTATTTGATCAAGTGTTTTAGCTTGTTCTACATTTCGAGGATATCCATCAAGTAAAAAACCATTTTGACAATCAGTTTGTGCAAGACGATCTTTCACAATTGCCGCTGTCAATTCATCAGATACAAGATTCCCAGACTCAACAACTTGTTTTACTTGTAAACCAAGTTCTGTTTCATCCTTCATCGCTTTTCGGAAAATATCACCAGTTGAAATATGAGGTATATTGAGCGTTTCCGCAATTAATACTGCTTGTGTTCCCTTACCTACACCTGGTGGACCCATTAATACTATACGCATTTCATTCACCTACTAATCTGCATAAAGTTCATATAAATTTTTGTATTGTTGTTGTTTAAGTTGCTGACGAACTTGTTTTGAAATTTCAAGTGCAACCCCTGCAACGATAATAATTGAAGTTCCACCAATTTGTACTGATGATGGAAGTGATAACGTCCACATGAGTAATTCTGGTAAAGCTGCGATAATCATCATGAATAAGGCACCTAAAATTGTTAAGCGCATCAACGTGCGTGTAATATATTGCTCTGTATCCATCCCTGGTCTAACACCTGGAATGTATGTCCCTTGCTTCCCAAAGTTTTCTGTCATCTTTTCTGGGTTCAACTGTACATAAGCATAGAAGAACGTAAAGAGTACAACAAGTGCGATATATACAAAGAATCCGACTGACCACGGTTTTGTTTGACTATTATACACTAAATTTTCAAGTACCCATTTAGACCATTCTTGATCACGGAAAAACGTTGCAACAGTTAATGGTAATGTCAACATTGAACTCGCAAAAATAATTGGAATTACTCCGGCTGAATTAATTTTCATCGGAAGGAATGTCAATGTATTCTTAACTTCACGTGAAGTTGAGTTTGCTTGTTGGAGCGGTACTCGACGTACTGCGTCCTGAACAATTACAATAAGCATTACAAGTGCGATAAAAAGTACTAGAATCGCAGCAAGGATAAAGAATTTATCCCAGTGGAATGCATTTTTAAATTGCTCAGCATTAAAACCGAGAGACCATTGTTCCGTAGTCGCATTTTGAACTGCAAACGTTCCAGGTAAATAAGTTTTATACAATGTTCTAAAACTTGCTGGTAACGTTGATGCAATCCCGGCCATAATTAAGACTGAAACTCCATTTCCAATTCCTTTTTTTGTAATTTGATCACCAAGCCAAAGAAGGAACGCAGTTCCTGCTGTAAGGAAGAGTGATACAGTTACATAAGGCATAAACCCTTGTGGTGAATACCACTCTGCTCCTGCTGGAACAGTAATAAGACCTGTACCTTGTTGACTAAAGAGAATTGAAATTGAAATACCTTGAATAAATGCGAGTACAATTGAAAGAACACGCGTTGTCATGTTTGTTTTCTTACGACCTTCAACACCTTCTTTTGACCAACGTGTTAAGATTGGTAAAACGTCCATCTGTAAAAGTTGGATGATGATTGAAGCTGTGATGTACGGTGTAACAGAAAGCGCAAAAATTGAAAATTGCTTCAATCCGCCACCACCGAACATATCGATAAATTGTGCAAACACATTCTCTTTATAAAGCGCTGTATCAAACAATTTCTTTGCTGCTTCTTCATTTGTATAAGGAACAACAATGTGTGTCCCTATACGAAATACGACAACAGCGAAAAGTGTGAAGAAAATTCGGCGAAGTACTTTTCGTTTATACTTATCAGTATACCACGACGTAATAGCTTTCATTATTTCACCTCGATTGTTCCACCTGCTGCTTCAACTGCTGCCTTTGCACCAGCTGATACGTGCTTAAGTTGAACAGTTAATTTTTTCTCAAGTTTTCCATTTGCGAGCAATTTAACACCATTTGTTGCTTTTGCACGCTTTACAAGTCCACTTTCAATAAGTGACTCAACTGTGATTACACTTCCGTTTTCAAACGCATTTAATTGTCCGACATTTACTTCAGCATATTCTGTGCGGAAAACATTTGTGAATCCACGTTTTGGTAAGCGACGGAATAATGGTGTTTGTCCACCTTCAAATCCAAGGCGTACACCTCCACCACTTCGAGCGTTTTGCCCTTTGTGACCTTTACCTGCAGTTTTACCATTTCCACTTGCTGGTCCACGACCTTTACGGAATGCTGCCTTACGGGCACCGGATAATGATTTCAGTTCATTAAGATTCACTTTGCCACCTCCTTTTAATTTTTATGTTTTATTTTTCAACAACACTAACTAAATGTGCTACTTTAGCTATCATACCACGTGTATTCACGTTGTCTGGTAGGATAACTGTTTGACGAATTTTCTTAAGTCCGAGTGCTTCAACTGTCGCTTTTTGATTTTTAAGAGCTCCAATTGTGCTTCGTGTTAAGGTGATTTCTAATTGTTTTGCCATTTTGAATACCCCCTAACCTAAAATTTCCTCGACAGATTTACCACGAAGTGCTGCCACTTCTTCTACTGTACGAAGTTGTTTGAGTCCTTCGATTGTTGCACGCACCATGTTAATTGGTGTGTTTGAACCGAGTGATTTAGAAAGAATATCATGAATTCCGACAAGCTCAAGTACGGCACGAACAGGTCCACCTGCTACAACTCCCGTCCCTTCACTTGCTGGTTTCAACAATACTTTTCCAGATCCTTTACATCCTTCAACTGTGTGAGGAATAGTTGTTCCTGTGATTGGAACAGAAATTAAATTTTTCTTCGCGTCCTCTACTGCTTTACGAATTGCATCTGGCACCTCATTTGCTTTACCAGTTCCAATTCCAACAGTTCCATTACGGTTTCCTACTACCACAAGAGCAGCAAAGCGGAAACGACGTCCACCTTTTACTACTTTTGTAACACGGTTAACCGTAACAAGGCGCTCTTCAAGTTCAACAGTTGTTTCAACGTTTTGTTGCATCACTATTGTCTCCTCCTTGTTTTAGAATTTTAATCCAGCCTCGCGAGCTGCGTCTGCAAGAGCTTTGATACGTCCATGATAGAGATATCCGCTTCGATCAAACACAACACTTTCAAGACCTTTTGAAACTGCGCGTTTTGCAATTTCTTGCCCGACAGTTTTAGCTGCTTCAATATTAGATGTTGAAGCAAGACCTAATGCTTTCTCATTTGATGATGCAGAAACAAGTGTTGTTCCTGTTGAATCATCAATAATTTGTGCATAAATATATTTATTTGAACGGTATACACTTAAACGTGGCATTTCAGTCGTTCCGCTTACTTTTGCACGAACACGACGATGACGTTTAAGACGCAACCCATTACGTGATGCTTTTTTAATCACAGTGTGTTGCCTCCTTTCCATAAAGATGGAATATTTTTATAGTAAATAAGATATATAAAGGTGCAAAATAAATTATTTCGCTTTTTTACCTTCTTTACGGCGAACATGTTCACCTTTGTATCGAATACCTTTTCCTTTATATGGTTCTGGTCCACGAACTCCGCGAAGATAAGCCGCAACTTCTCCTACACGTTGTTTGTCGATACCGCTAACAGAAAATTCAACTTGTGAAGGTGCTTCAAGCGTAATTCCTTCTTCTGCAACATATTCAACTTTATGAGAGTATCCCATGTTCATTTCAAGTGTATTTCCTTTGAGCATTACACGATACCCAACACCTTTAATTTCTAATTCAATTTTATATCCTTCTGATACACCCGTTACCATGTTTGCAATGAGCGCACGTGTCGTTCCATGTAACATTTTAACTTGTTTTGTATCATTTGGACGTTTTACAGAAACTTCTGTTCCTTCAACTGAAATTGCCATTGATGAATTAAACTTTTGTTTAAGTTCACCTTTTGGTCCTTTTACAGTTACTGTGTTATCTGCAGCAACATCGATGCTCACTCCTGCAGGCAACACAATGATCTTGTTCCCAATACGTGACATTTAGTCCACCTCCTCGTTTAAAAAATTAATTACCAAACGTAAGCGACTACTTCTCCACCAATTTTTGCACGACGAGCTTGTTTGTCCGTCATTACACCTTGTGATGTTGAAATAATTGCAATTCCTAAGCCATTAAGGACTTTTGGAAGTTCTTCTGCGTTTGCATAAACGCGAAGACCTGGTTTACTAATACGTTTAAGTCCTGTAATAACGCGTTGGTTTGTCGCACTATATTTTAAATGAAGACGAAGTGATGAGAATTGTCCTTCAGTAACAACTTCTACATTCTTAATGAATCCTTCATCTTTTAAGATGTTGGCGATTTGTTCCTTCATCTTTGATTGTGGAATGTTCACTACTGCGTGACGCATTTGATTTGCGTTACGAATACGTGTGAGCATATCTGCAATTGGATCTGTCATAACCATAATTTATGGCCTCCTTTCTGCGTTTATTTTACCAGCTTGCTTTTTTTACTCCTGGGAGCTGACCTTTATAGGCAAGTTCTCGGAAGCAAATACGGCAAAGACCAAATTTACGAATTACTGAATGTGGACGACCACAACGAGTACATCGCGTATATGCACGAACTGCATATTTTGGTGTTTTTTGTTGTTTTACAACCATTGCTTTTTTTGCCATGTAATACTAGCCTCCTCTTCTTATTTTTGGAAAGGCATTCCAAGTGCCTCTAAAAGTGTGTACGCTTCTTCATCTGTATTCGCTGTTGTAACAACAACGATATCAAGTCCACGAACTTTTCCGATTTTATCGAAATCAATTTCAGGGAAGATGAGTTGTTCTTTTACACCAAGTGTATAGTTTCCACGTCCATCAAATGCTGTTTTTGATACTCCACGGAAATCACGTACACGTGGTAAAGAAACAGTTACAAGTTTGTCTAAAAACTCATACATACGCTCATTACGTAATGTTACTTTGGCACCAATTGGCATACCTTCACGAAGACGGAATGTTGCAATTGATTTCTTTGCTTTTGTAACAAGTGGTTTTTGTCCCGAAATTAGGGCAAGTTCCTCAACAGCAGCATCGAGTGTTTTCGTATTGCTAACTGCTTCACCAACTCCCATATTCAGAACAATTTTATCAATTTTTGGAATTTCCATTACTGATGCGTAATTGAATTTTTCCATCAATGTTTTTGTTACTTCATTTTTGTATTTTTCTTGAAGACGGTTCAATTTGGACCCTCCTTTCGCTCATTATTTATCAAGAATTTCGCCAGATTTTTTTGCATAGCGAACTTTTTTACCTGATTTTTCATCTACTTTATATCCAACACGTGTTGGCTTGTTTGTTTTTGGATCTACTGGAAGTACATTTGATGCATGAATTGGTGCTTCAAATTGTACACGTCCAGATGTTTGACCCGCTTGGTTTGCTTTTTGGTGTTTTGTTACAACATTAACACCTTCCACTACAACACGGTTACGTTTTGGTAACACTTGTGTTACTGTACCTGTTGTTCCTTTGTGCTTTCCTGCAATTACCATTACTGTGTCATTAACTTTAACGTGCATCATCGGTCCTCCTTTTCTTATATAATTATAATACTTCAGGTGCAAGTGAAACGATCTTCATGAAATCATTATCACGAAGTTCACGAGCAACAGGACCGAAAATACGAGTACCACGTGGTGTTTTATCATCACGGATAATTACTGCTGCATTTTCATCAAATTTGATGTATGAACCATCGCTTCGACGAGCTCCTTGTTTCGTACGAACAACAACTGCTTTAACAACATCACCTTTTTTTACTGTCCCACCTGGTGTGGCTTGTTTCACTGAACAAACGATCACATCTCCAATATTTGCATAACGGCGTTTTGAACCACCGAGTACACGAATTGTCAAGAGTTCTTTTGCACCGCTGTTATCAGCAACTTTTAAGCGACTTTCTTGTTGAATCATTGTGTTGCCTCCTTTCACGCTTCATAAAAATTTTAATTAAAGAACAACTGCTTTTTCTACAACTTCAACGAGTCTGTAACGTTTTGTTGCAGAGATTGGGCGTGTAGCCATTACTTTTACTACATCTCCAACTGCTGCTGTGTTTTCTTCATCATGTGCGCGATATTTCTTAGAATATTTTACGCGTTTTCCATAAAGAGGATGTTTTTTGTATGTTTCAACAAGTACAGTGATTGTTTTATCATTGCTGTTTGAAACTACTGTTCCTGTTAAGACTTTTC
Source organism: Culicoidibacterales bacterium (assembly GCA_051649665.1). Taxonomy (GTDB): domain Bacteria; phylum Bacillota_I; class Bacilli_A; order Culicoidibacterales; family JBOFHN01; genus JBOFHN01. The sequence continues at coordinate 2,276 of JBOFHN010000006.1, read as the reverse complement.
TACGATTACGTTCCATAGACAATCCTCCTCCCTAGTTTGAAGCATTGGCACGTTCACTTAAAATAGTGAGACGACGCGCAATGTCTTTACGAGTTTTTTTGATATCACTTGTTGCTTCAAGTTGTCCAGTTGCAAGCTGAAAGCGAAGTTTAAAAAGTTCAACTTTAAGTTCCTTCACTTCTTTAAGAAGCTCTGCATCTGAAAGACTACGAATCTCTTCTGCAACCGATGGGTTTTTCTTACTTGTTGCCATTATACTTCACCACCATCATTTCTTTTTACAAACTTTGTTTGCACCGGCAATTTATGGCTTGCCAAGCGTAATGCCTCGCGTGCTACTTCTTCAGAAACACCTGCGATTTCAAACATTACACGACCTTTTTTTACAACTGCTACCCATGAATCTGGAGCACCTTTCCCTGATCCCATTCGGACTTCGAGTGGTTTTGCTGTTTTAGCAAGATGAGGGAAGATTTTAATCCAAACTTTTCCACCACGTTTCATATAACGTGTCATGGCAATACGTGCAGATTCGATTTGGCGGTTTGTAATCCAAGCTCCTGTTGTCGCTTGAAGTCCATATTCACCAAATACTACTTCAGTACCACCTTTTGATTGTCCTTCATATTTAACACGGTGAGGACGGCGATATTTCGTTCGTTTTGGTACTAACATAAACTACTTACCTCCTTCTTCACGATTTTTTTGTTGTGGAAGTACTTCTCCACGACAAATCCATACTTTCACACCCATTTTACCGTATGTAGTATCGGCTTCAACATGTGCATAATCGATATCAGCACGAAGTGTGTGAAGTGGAACATTCCCTTCGCTGTATCCTTCAGTACGTGCCATATCAGCACCACCAAGGCGACCACTTACTGCTGTTTTGATTCCTTTTGCTCCAGATTTCATTACACGTGTGATTGCACGTTTTTGTGCAATACGGAATGAAACACGGTTTTCAAGTTGCTGAGCAATATTTTCAGCAACGAGTTTAGCATCAAGATCTGGTTGTTTAATTTCTTGAATATTAACAAATACTTTTTTACTTGTCATTTTTGCTAATTCGTAGCGTAATACTTCGATATCAGCTCCACCTTTACCAATAACGATACCTGGTTTTGCTGTTGAGATTGAAATTTCAACGCTGTCTTTTGAACGGCGATCGATTTTAATCGTAGAGATTGAAGCATTTTGTAACTTTTTATTTAAAAAGTCGCGGATTTTGATATCTTCTTGCAAAAACTTCGCGTAATCTTTTTCAGCGAACCATGTTGATTCCCAGTCACGGATAATTCCGACGCGAAGTCCAATTGGACTTACTTTTTGACCCACAGCTTTCCCTCCTATCGTTCCGCCAAGACAACTGTAATGTTGCTTGTACGTTTTAAAATTTCAAATGCACGACCTTGTGCACGAGGACGGAAACGCTTAAGCGTTGGTCCTTCATTTACATAAATTTCTTTGATGAACATTTTGTCAAGTGCAAATGCCGCACCGTAACGTTCTGTCATTTTTTCGGCTCCTTCGCCACCATCAGCCATTACATCATTAATGTATGCAGCATTTGCATACGCTGATTTAATTACTTTTTCGATTGGCGTTTTCGCTGATCTATTGATGTTTGTTAACATTGAAAGTGCAGTTCCTACATCTTTCCCGCGAACTTCATCGACAACTAAGCGAACTTTACGAGGAGCAATGCGGATATTGCGCGCAATCGCTTTTGTTTCTTTTGCTTGCATCTAAATTGCCTCCTTGCTATTTTTTCTTCACTTTTTTATCATCGCCATGTCCTCGATATGTTCGAGTAGGAGCGAATTCTCCAAGTTTATGTCCTACCATATCTTCAGTTACATAAACTGCAACGTGTTCACGCCCATTATGTACGGCGAAAGTATGACCGATAAACTGTGGAAATATTGTTGAACGACGTGACCAAGTTTTGATCACTTCTTTTTTGTTTGCTTCATCAAGCACCACAACTTTTTTCATAAGGTGGTCATCGACGAATGGTCCTTTTTTAAGACTACGTGCCATTGAACTCTACCTCCTCTCAATTATTTACGACGGCGAACAATAAGATCGCTTGATTGTTTTTTCTTATTACGAGTTTTAAGCCCAAGAGCTGGTTTACCCCAAGGAGTAACTGGCGCTTTACGACCGATTGGAGAACGTCCTTCCCCTCCACCGTGTGGATGGTCATTCGGGTTCATTACAGAACCACGTACTGTTGGTTTAACACCAAGCCAACGTTTACGTCCTGCTTTACC
>JBOFHN010000005.1:0-14307 GCA_051649665.1 Culicoidibacterales bacterium | reverse complement strand
CCTCTGTATATTTGTCTCTAGCGCTTGAGTACTGTTGATTTTAAAATTTTCATATTCTTCTCTTATATTGCTACATTCATTGAGATAATCACGAAAAATAAATAGTTTTTCCATACATCCGAATCAATACGAAAAATATGAATGTGACATGTTCTTAAGTCACTTTCAAAACCACCACAAACAAAAAGTAATTCTTGTTCATTTTCCGTTCTATACACATGCCCCTTTTTCAAGTTCTAATTGTTTTTGTTTAACTCATTCAAATGATTCTAAGGTCACTACTATATCAATAATCGGTTTTTCCATAATTTCATTTATTGCGGTACTCCCTACATGTTAAATTGGTCCTGTTAAGGGTTCTTGGACAAGTTTCACTTTAGGTTTTTGGCACCTGTTTAGGAACAAAGCGCCTCGAATTGGTTTGGTGACATTCGAAGTTTAGTTTGAATTCTACGACTATTATACCATCCTTCGATATATTTAAAAATGCTTAATTTTGCATCGCGAAATGTTTCATATTTTGTTTGGTAGATGCATTCTTTCTTGAGTGTTGCGTGAAATGATTCAATGCATGCATTATCATAAGAACACCCTTTGCGAGAAAATGAAATTTTGAAAGCAGATTGACCTATAAAGTTTCAATATTCTTGTTTTACCTGCACCATTAATTCCAACTATAAAATTTAATTTATTAAAATTGTATGTTTCCTCACTCCTGGCCGGATACTTTTCTAATAAAGATACATAATCCATTTTCTTCCTCCATCTATTAATTAGTAATAAAAATCTCGTATCATTTTCTAATCAAAAATGGCTACGAGATTAAATATAATAACTTTCACTTCTGTGAAATTCAAAATTTTTCATGGTAGATCCAGTCGGAGTCCATCAACTATGTGTTTAGTATTTCATTAATACGTTTAAAATGCAATAAACACTAGATTTTACAACATTTGTTTTTATGTAATTAATTGTGTTTTTATTTTTTGGTACCACACACTTTCTTCTAATCCAATTTATTTTAGTCATCACATTTCACAATTCGCTTCTTTTCTAAAAAGTGTACTAAAATATGGCATGTCGCCAAATTTACAACTACTATCAAAAAAATAACAATGCTCTCTTGTACGATAAATGTTAATTTATATTGAAAGTGTTGCTGTAATATATAAATCATAGGTATTGTTGCAAAAATTGATAGTATTCCTCCATATATTCCTGGTATTATTTGCTTTAATACAATCATTTGTATGATATGAATAAAAATATGTAAGGTGTACGCTATCATAATCCCAATAAGTAGAGAAAAGTGAGCTGTGAGAATTATGTACAAAAGGACAGTATACAACAAAATGAACTCTTCATAGATAATGAAAGAAAATGATTGTTTACTTATTTGTATTTTTTGTACCAGAGGGATTTTTTCTCGAATTATTTCCTTATTTTTTCTCATCCAGTCAACTAAAAATAAAGCTTCTTCGAATTCATGGATAGAAAACCCAATCAAAAAAATCATTATACAACTATACACAATGTTCACATTATTCACTTCTTTCTCCTAAAACATTGGTCAACAGATACCTATCTATTCTATCCCCTACCTCTTCGGCAAAAATACCATTTGAAAAAAATAGAATAGTGATTCCCTTTAGTCTCTTCAATGTTAACTTTTGAATCGATATGCTGTTTCCACATTGTTTTAGGAATATTTTGTATCATTAGACTCTCTAAAATTTCTTAATTTTCTATAGTATCAAAAAAAGTTGTGTGTTTTTTCAAAATACACAACTTTTTATATGGAAATATTTTACATCACATATTTTTTAAATATCGCAGTAAGTAAAATCTCTACTACTATTCAGTACACTTTTTTAATTTTTCTAAATTATTTTCTGCTAATTGAAATTTAACTTCACCTGTCTCTAAATCCACAACTGCCTCTACTTCGACAGTATCTTTTCTAAACTTTTTTTTACTAACTTCGAGCATAAGTCTCATTTCTCCGTCTTTAACAGTTCCATACGTTAATGTACGATATTTATCCTTCATCATTTCATCTCCAGACTATATTTTAAAGTTAAAATTATCGAGAAAGAACTTCCAGAAGAGAATGTTCTTCCCCAAGAAGCAGTACATGCAAAACTACCTGCAGTTGTAAAGCCACCAAATTCTACTTCAATTTGATCTTCACTCTAAGTAAAATTCTTCTATCATAATTTCTAGTGTTGGTATAATTTTCACGTCTCTTTCTACCCAAATGAAGACGCTCAGCCCATACGTTCATTATTTCTTAAACGAACTTTCCCATTGTTTTATACGAGTCGTTATCACTTGTGTTTCAAAGCCAATTCAGACACTTCATTTATATTTTCATTTTACTTGCATATCCCACTTAAGTCAAGTGTGATTTTAAAATCTTAACGGTTAACTGTTATGCTATGATTTTTTTTACGAATTCTGGAATTGTTTTTATTTTAATACGATTTTCTGATGCTCTTTGCTCTTAGTTTTGACCTGTTGCAGATGCTTTGGGAATTCAATCGGTTTTAAAAAAATAGTTGGCATGGAACTATAGTGAATAATACACTTTATTTTTACTGAATTTAACTTATCAATCATGATTTTGTCAAGATATCCTGCAACTACCAGTTCAGCACCTTTAAGTTTTGCTTTTTGAGCAGCAGTAATAATATTAAACATTATTTCACTATTCATATCATGCCACTCACTTTCTCTAACAGTTCCAAAAATAAACGATGTTAAATCATTCATCCCGATGACAATTCGAAATGAAGTTATACTGATTTGCTAGAATAGGTGGGTAAATATTTCTTATCATTAATTTTATAGTAATTTTAAATATTCTTGCTTTCTGGTCGAACATCAACAAACTAGATAATGATAGCTTCAACATTGGAAATTTGAGCAAATTCTTTTTGTTTTATTCCAAAGAAACTTCTGTATAATCGTAATTGTCTTTCTTCTTTCCCTCTCTTTGACACGTTCATTTTATTGACAATTTATCTTATTTCCAAATTACAAGCACTATTAATAAAATATAACCAGGTACAATCCGAACAAACCCTTGATTAAAAAAAACACTTAAAACTCCTACCACTAATATAGTAATTGTCCAAAATATTTTTCCGCTAATTTTCGTAATTGTAATTACATTTCTCCAGAGAAGTAATAGCCCAATTGCAACAGCAGTCATTATAATTACTAACTCATGGAGTGGAAATAACCTTAGAAAAAATACTATTGTAAGCAAAAGTACTGTTACTACTGTAATATACATTTTTACATTTTTTAGATTCATATTGTAACTCCTCTTAATTTTCTATAATCTAATATGATTATCTGCAATATTTTTAAATTCATCAATATGTGTTGTATACACAATATCTTTCTTCGTTACCTTCAAAAATTCCACCAATTGATCCATTGAATCACGGTCTAGTGCTGTAAATGGCTCGTCCATTAAAATAATATCCGCATTACGTTGTAAAGTAATTCCTAAGAAAACTTTATTACGCATCCCCTGTGATAAATTTTTAACTAAGGTATTTTGATAATCTATATCCAAGTTTAAAACTTTTAAAAATTGAACTACATTTTTTTTATACTCCTTTTTTTCATAAAACAAATTACAAAAATAATTTATATTTTCCTCTACAGTTAAAAAATCAAAGAGATAGTCCTCATTTGTTAAATATGTGATTTTTTTAGACTTGTCAATCACTATTGTTCCTGAGTAATCAATAATCCCTGCAATACAATTTAATAGAGTCGTTTTACCAATACCATTTTCTCCTGATATACATGTTATACCAGATAAGATGTCACAGTCAAATTTTTCAAACACTTGCTTATCATCATAATTAAATGACAAATTTCTAATTTTCACAATCATTGTACTCACCTTCCTACACTCGCTTCAACAATAGCCGCAATAAAATATAATAGCGTTATTAATACAATAAATATGCAGCTAAATTTCACAATATCAAAAATTGCAGTAATTATTTTAATTTGCTTCATCAAAATGGCTTTTACATACAAAAGAAACTTCAAAACAAGAGCAATAATAAATGTAAACTCCAGTACAATTGCAAATAATTCAATTGGACCATGATACATAATTAAATAATAATAGTTACTGCCCCCATTTACTATAAGATATACAGCTGTAAAAACATTTAATATATTTACAATAAAGTCTCCTACTGAAAAAAGGCCTACCGTAATGATTCCAAATAATAAATTTTTGAAAAATGCTGTGATATTGTTGAAAAATATTGCTAAAAATTCAACTTGCTTAGGCTGTATCTTTTCAGAATTCCAAAATGAAAAATCCACATTATACGCACATAAAATTATTGCGCAAAATAAAATAAAATAAAATACGACTGTAATTTTGAAAATATTTTTAACTTCTAAATATTTTATCATAAGAACCTCCATTTTTACTTAATGCAAAATTCATGTATATATTCTTTTTAATACGCTTATCCATTACTAAGTACACAAGAACTAATACTAAAGTTAATAGCGCTAATAGAATTACATTAATTAAAAAATTTAAATCAAGTAAAAAATTGAAAACAAAAATCATTATAAGCATTTTTTCAAAAATATTTATCAAGAAAAAGTTACGCAATGTATAATTTTCAAACTCCAATAAAAAATCTTCAACTGTTCTATATGAATGTTTATAAAGAATTAAGTTGTTAACAAAATAAATTTTATAGAACATAAAAATAAAAAGCAACGTAATGATTCCAAAGAAAAACAATTGAAAACTCAATCCATAGTATATGTATAAAAATAAAGCAAACATGGCGAAAGAAAATATTTTACTTCTAAGGAAAAATTGATATTTGTTCTTTTCTAAATCTCGAAATTTTCGCTGTGATATGAAAGGTAATAATTTAGATTCTAAAATAAAGGAAAATATATATGGAAACTTTGTTTGTACAGTTGATGAAATATCTAAATTTAAAACGTATAAAAACAAATAAAAAATTCCCATTTGATTTAAGCGAATATTATTTACATGAAAAAGAAATAGTAATGTCAAAAACACATAGAAACTTCGATCAAGAAAGAAAGCATAGAGTATTTTAAATTTAGCAAAGGAAAAATTAGCAATTATCGCCTTTGCTTCCATACTTTTAAAATAACGAAGATGCCTGAAAAACTGATTTCGCCTTTTCTCATAATGCGCTAATTTCAATAATGATAAAACAAGTATAAAAAAGAAAAAGAAAAATACTCCTAGAAGTATTTCAACAGTGAGAAATTTCTTACTTTCAACTAAAAATGCATTAAATGTGGTAACTAATACGTCAAACGTTTTCATCATGAAAATTTGAATCAAACTATATAATACATGAAATACAAATGTTGTGAAAAAAACTATACCACAAATACCAAAAATGTAATTGATACTCACCAAAAAGAAATTAATTCTATTTTCTTGACTATACACATAATAATAGTAACAAAGTGTTAAAATATAAATTAATACTGTAATTAAAATGAAAATAATTATCGGAACTTCACCTAATACAAGTAAAATTATAATATCCAAAATAATATTAGATTTAAAACAAAAACTAAATATAGTTGATCCTAGCATGAAATTTATGAGATGATTCTTATTCCCATAAAAAAGAAATTCTTTTCTTTGAACCAACGCTAAACTCCCTAAATCCACTTTCAAAATTAATAACAGATATTTCAAGAAAATATAACCTGAAAATAAATTAACAATTTGAAAATGATGTAACAGTAGCAACAAGAGAACTGTAAAAAACGGATCTTTTAAAAAGAAGATGATTTTCAAATATTTTCTTATATTTCTAAAATTGTATTCTAGGAAACTATATTTATCTAAAAATACATTTTGATACACACTTACAAAAAACATAAAATAACAAAACATAAAATCTCCTTTAATTTATAAAATAAAGGAGAATAATGTGAAGCCTTATCCTCCTGATTGATATAATTATAACTTAATTGCTGCACCTTTGCTTAAGTGTTTAATCGCTTGCTTCAATCCGAGTTTCACAGCTTGTTTCATCAATGCTGCAACCCCTCCTGATACGATTCCCGCTACTAAAAATCCTGCATCAATCATCCAAGCCCACCATGCTGATCCTGTTAAATACTCATGAATTAATGAGCCAACTCCCCAAGAAACTCCTAATGTTTCAACAATTTTTTTCATAATTAACACTCCCTTAAATATCATAAATTTTTGTGCTAAATTCTTCCATTAAAAATATCTTCACTCTACTCTTAACTTTAGGATTTTATTTTATCATGTTTTTTAAAAAATACAAGCGCTTTCTTTTCTTAAAAATGTTAATTGATAGTAATAAAACAAGTATTTTTAACATAATTATTTCTATATTCTAACCTAGTCTAAAAATCTGCATATTTTGAAAATTTTACAATCTCTTTAACGAATAGTTCTAATTCTTCTTTTTCCTAAAATTCTTGTGTCTTAGGAGGATTATCAACTGAGTTTTCAAATAATAAAACAGCAACTACTGTTATTAAAATTTTGACCACATTTTCAAAGACTTTTAAAAATTCACATCAATACCACACCTACTGGATAAAAAAACAATAAGTCCAAAATGTGCTATTCTTCCAAAAATAGTTCTTATTTTCAGTCATAAAAACATCGCCTTATAAAATATCGTGTAAAAAATACTAGCAAAGTATACTTAATATGTCAGTTCAAAAAGATCAAACGACAAAATGTTCTAAATTCTTTTATAAATTCCGATTTAATGGTAAACAATATAAGATACAAAAGCAACAATAGACTTCCTTGAAAGCGTTGAATAATCAGTGTTTTCGTTCTCTTTTTTATTTTTGGTACAGTTGTAGATACGGATTTTTTTTAGGTAAAATAAAAAAGGCCGTTAAGCCTTGTATATCAATGTTTATTTAATGTTTATATTTGGTAGCTCCAGTCGGAGTCGAACCGACACACCAAAGGTACGCGATTTTGAGTCGCGCGCGTCTACCAATTCCGCCATGGAGCCGTGTGTAGTTTGATTATAGCATATTTTGATTGAATTTGTCTATATTGGTTTTATGAAATTAAAAGCCTGTATCTTCTACAGGCTTCATTTATATTTCTACTATTGCGCTTCAAATGAGACGATGATGCCAAATCGGAAGAGCGTTTGTTTCTCGGCTTGATATGTCTTCTGATCGGTAATGATTCGGAGGACATCTCCTGTTTGGAGTTCGAAGTTTCCATCTGGAATATTTCGTTCTGCATCTCGGGCAACATACATGATGATGACTTTAGGTGGAAGATGTAATTGTTTGATGAGCTGGCCATTATATGTTGATTCTTCTAAAATTGGAACATCGATATAGAGGAGGTCATCAACGTGAGTTTCTCCATCTGTATGATAGTGAATATTATTTTTCTTAAAAAAACCATGAAGCATTCGTTCATATATTGGTTCATAGTGTATCATTTCCGAAATGAAATAAACTGCTGTTGCAATAAATGTGAGTAAGAAGAGGAGTGAAAAGCTTCCTGTTAATTCGAGGATGAGGACAATTCCTGTGAGTGGTGCTCGTACAACGGCTGTGAGGTATCCAACCATTCCTAAGATAATAAAGACACTGACATACGTACTCGGTATATGAAAAAGCATCACACTGATATCACCAAATATTCTACCGAGCATTCCACCGATGACAAGGAGTGGGAAAAAGATTCCGCCGGGAAATCCTGTACTGTATGAAAAGAAAGTAAAAATAAATTTAGCAATGATGAGAAAAAGCAAGATTATCAGTGCTATCTGCGTGGTAAACATCGACATGAGGAGTTCATGACCGCCACCTGTAATTTCAGGAATGAAATAAAATACACACCACGCACCACACATCATTATTGTGACTTTAATCGGTGTTGGTAGTTTAAGTCGTTGATAATATCGTTGCGACTGGATAATTCCATCAGAAAATATCTTTCCCATTAATGCTATGACTAAAGAAAAGAGCGCGAGCAAGAGAAAGAATATCATCGGTGAATTTTCTTGAATGGATGGTATTTGCACTTCGAATACGGGATTGCTACCAAGTATTGAACGTGAGATGAAATCAGCACTTACACTCGCGATAAATACACACATCAATAGCATTGGTGAGAAGTATTTATGCAACTCTTCAAGTGCAAAGACAACTCCAGATAGCGGTGCATTGAATGCTGTTGCAAGTCCTGCACTCGCCCCACTTGTCACGATATATTTCTCATCTTTTTTCGATAATTTAAATTTTGACGCAATACCTTTACCAACAAGTGCTCCAAGATGAATTGATGGGCCCTCACGCCCAACAGAAAATCCTGCACCAATGACAAGCACTCCACCGATAAATTTGGTAATCAATTCTCTAAGCCATCGGAATTTCAATTTATCCATCAAGTATGCATTAACTTGTGGAATTCCACTTCCACTGATTGTCGGATTTTTCGTGAGCATCTTCTGGATGACGAGTCCTGCGATGACAAATGTACACAACCCAATAATAAATTGGAGCATTGGTACGCTCTCAAAGCATGATAGATATATCCCTCTTATATCTAAAATCCAGCCAAGACCTAATCGATATAAAACAACGATAAATCCAACACCTATTCCTGTAATGACACTTGTAACAAGCGTATATAACGCTGATTTTGAACGCACGAATCACTTCAACTCCTCAATCAAATTCTTTACTTACTATTATAACATTTTTTCACTTAGTTCGCACCTCGATACTGTAATTTCCAAAGTATATATGTTCCTTAAAAAATGAATTTATGGTATGATTATGTAAATAATAACTTGGAGGTAGAAACATGTACGATGTAGTCATTATCGGAGCTGGACCTGTTGGAATGTTCTCAACATTCTACGCTGGAATGCGTCAAATGAACGCACTTTTAATTGATTCACTCGAGCAACTCGGTGGTCAACTCGGTGCCCTTTATCCAGAAAAATATATTTATGATGTTGCCGGACATCCTGAAATTTTAGCAAAAGATCTCGTCGGTAACCTGGAAAAACAAATGAAACGTTTTGAAGATTCAACAACCATTGCTCTTGGTGAGCAAGTGATGGAAATTGTAAAAAATGGTGATCGTGATTTTACAATTAAAACAAACAAACACGAATACCAAACAAAGTCGGTTATCATCACGGCTGGAAATGGGTCATTTTCACCTCGTACGATGGGATTGGAAAATGAAAGTGAATTTACAAACATCCATTACTTTGTCAGCGATATGAAAAAATTCAAAGATCGTGATGTCGTTGTTTTCGGTGGTGGAGATTCAGCAGTCGACTGGGCACTCATGCTTGAAAATATTGCTAAAAGCGTAACAATTGTACATCGTCGAAATGAATTCCGTGCACATGAACATAGTGTTGAACTCCTCAAATCTTCTTCTGTCAATATCATGACACCATTTGTCCCAGAAACACTCATCGGTGAAAATGGATTAGCAACTGCTGTTACTGTCAAAGAAGTCGGTGGCGATGAGCAAGTTCAAACACTCAGTGCTGATGATATCCTTGTTACCTATGGATTTGTATCAGCACTCGGTCCTATCAAAGATTGGGGATTAAATATTGAACGGAATACAATCCCAGTTGATACAGCACAACAAACAAATATTGATGGCATCTTTGCTTGTGGTGATATTTGTACATATCCTGGAAAAGCAAAATTAATCATTTCTGGATTTGGAGAAGCTCCAATTGCTATTAATAGTGCTAAAAAATACAGTGATCCCGATGCTAAAATCGGTGTCCTACATTCATCATCTGTTATAGGAGGTCATTAATTATATGTCAAAAGAAGAAACAATCGCTCAAATTCAAGATATTCTCAATCAACTTCGACCATATATCCATCAAGATGGTGGTGATGTTGAATTTGTTGATTTCAATGATGGTATCGTTCAAATTCGTTTGCTTGGTGCTTGCGTTGGATGTGGAATCGCTGATGTCACTGTAAAACAAGGTATTGAGCAAGCACTCATCGAAGAAGTTCCTGGTGTGATCGGTGTTGATGATGTTACAGAACATAGTAACGCAATGGGTGGATTTATGTTTTAAAAAAAGGTTGATCAAATGATCAACCTTTTTTTATACATTTTTTCGATGTGAGTTATTTAAAAAATATTCATCCATCACTCGCTTTGCAATATCAACATGTGGTTTATAACCAAATGTATCCGCATCATTTTTATATGTCGGAATAATAATTGCAATCGAAATTTCAGGATTATCTTTTGGTGCCCATCCAACTGCAGAACCAGAGTTCATTAAACGATTATCCGTAATAATTTCGGCTGTTCCTGTTTTGAGTACGGGTTGATAAGCAGGATATTTCCCATCTTTAAAGAATTCATCATGTGACGTCCCTTGCGGAGATACTACTGCAAGTTGAAATCCATCAAAAATTTCTTTAAAATGTGCATCTGTTAAACTTGTGATACAACTTTGAAGTTTCGGTGCATTTTGATAGATCATTTGATCTTGATTTTGATCATTGATACTGTAAACTTCATCTACAAGATGTGGCTGTACACGGCATCCTTTATTTGCAAGTGTGTTCGCATATTGACTCAATTGCATCGGCGTATAACTATCAAATTGACCAATAGCAAAGTCCATAACTTCCCCAGGAAGAAATAGATTTTGACCACTTGTTGATCGAATTTGTGCACGTCCTGGAACTTCGTTTGGTAAATCTACACCTGTTTCGATTCCAAGACCAAACTGTGAAAACCCTGTTCGATATTCATCGATAATCGTACTCTTTGGTTTTGTGATTCCTTCATTTGGAACGTATTTCGCACCTGCCGCGTCTAAAATTGTCTGCCACATGTATGTATTTGAAGAATATCCAAGTGCTTCAACAATATTATTACTTGATGTTGGATAATTCGGATATGAAGCTTTTCGCAAACTTCCAAGTTGATAGACAATTTCTGGTTTTCGGTCTCCAGGTTTTAAAATCCCTTTTTGAAATCCAACTGAAATTGTCGCTGCCTTTACAGCAGACCCCGGCATATAAACACTCTCAGGCGCAAGGCTTGAGATATCACTGAATTTCCCATTTGTATGATCATAATGTTTTCCAACAAGTGTAATCACACGTCCTGTTTTCACTTCTGTTACAACAGTGAATACATCCGTTAATTTATCAGATGTTTTAATGGCTTTATATGCTTTTTGCATCGAATCTTCAACAATATCAGATGTTTTCTTCTGTAATTCACCATCGATTGTTGTTTTTAAATTATATCCCTTTTTCCCAGCGGAAGCCAGTTTTTTAATATATTTTCCATTCTCATCTTTTTCATAGGTGTATGTTGCTGGTTTACCATAGAGGTAATCTTGATAATATTCTTCAAGGCCAGTAATTCCAACACGGCTTGCAAGTGTGTAGCCTTTTGCTAAGTATTCTTCTTTTCGCTCAAGTGGTAACCCTTGTGTACTTGAAGTAATTGATCCGTACAGCGACGGTGTTTTATCAGCACCATTTAAATATGTTCGATTCCATTGATATGCAGCTTCAACACCTATCATATCACCCATACGTTCAGATACTTGAGCAAACTCTTTATCTGACACATTTTTTGCTTTAATAATGCTTGGAACACTTCCACTTGCAAAAGACATTTTCATTTCGATAAATGCAAGTGAAAACTTTTCTGGATCTGATTTCAATGTTTCTAGTTGCTCAGTTGTAATCGCTGCTTTTAACTGCTTTTCATATTGTTCATAATCATTTTTCTGCTTATTTTTTTTATTTTTAAAGTCTTCTGTAATTTTCGTTTGTTCTGAGACAAGTGCATCCGAATTTAAACGGTAATATACATCTCGTAAATCACTCTCATCAACGTCATCTGGTGTAACCTGAACATACTTTGATAGCATCTTTGCGAGATCTTTTGTCTGCTTAGAGTCAACATCACGAAATTTAATATATGAAATAACTTTATTCGGTGTATTTGAAACAAGAACATTTCCATACGCATCAGTAATATTCCCACGTGGTTCATCTAGCGCAAATGTACTGATAAGTGAGTTTTTATATCGCTCTTTATAAATTTGACTATCGACAAATTGTAATTTTATCAGTTGGAGCACATAGAGTGAAAAGAGGGCAAAGACAGTAACGATAATAATCAAAATTCGCATTTTAGAAATTGATAGTAAATTTTTTATTCGTTGCGACATATATAATCACTCCCTTATCCTATAACTTCACGAGGTTTACTTCCATCACTCGCACTAATAATTCCTTTTGCTTCCATATCATCAATCATTCGTGCTGCACGATTATATCCTACTCGGAAGCGACGTTGTAAAAGTGATGCAGACGCTTTTTGCGTGTCTCTTACAAATGCGATTGCTTCCTCAAAAAGTGGATCATCATCGTTTGCACTATTATTTCCATTCATATCATCCTGTTGCGGCACATCGATATTCACAAGATCTTCACGATACTGTGTTGAAGCTTGCTTTTTAATAAATGTTACAACTTTCTGAATTTCATCTTCACCGAGATAAGCACCTTGAACACGAAGTGGCATTGGTTGACCTGTTGGGAAATAAAGCATATCCCCTTTACCAAGTAATTTTTCCGCTCCACCCATATCAAGAATTGTTCGTGAATCAATTTGTGATGAAACACCAAACGCAATTCGTGATGGAATATTCGACTTGATAACACCTGTGATGACATCAACCGATGGACGTTGCGTTGCGATAATCATATGAATTCCCGCAGCACGTGCCATCTGAGCAAGACGCATGATTGAGTCTTCTACTTCACGTGAGGCAACAAGCATTAAATCTGCAAGTTCATCAATAACAACGACAATAAATGGCATTTTCTCATCTTGAATTGCTTGGTTTTCAACTTTTTGATTATAGCCTTCAATATTTTTAACACCATTCTCCGCGAAGAGATTGTATCTTTCTTCCATTTCAACAACAACTTTTTTCAAAGCTACCGCTGCTTTTTTCGGATCTGTAACAACTGGCGCTAAAAGATGAGGGAGTGCATCAAACATCGTTAACTCAACTTTTTTCGGATCAATTAACAAGAATTTTACTTCACTTGGTTTAGAACGCATGAGTACACTTGTAATCATCGTATTAATACACACACTCTTTCCGCTTCCTGTTGCACCAGCAACAAGAACATGTGGCATTTTATTTAATTCCGCAGTAATAATTTGTCCTGAAACATCACGCCCAAGACCAACAAGAAGTTTACGATTATCAATTGGTGCATCTTCGAGTAATTCACGAAGACTCACCATTTGCGTATCGAGGTTTGGCACTTCAATCCCAATTGCTGATTTCCCTGGAATTGGTGCTTCAATACGAATTTGTTTTGCTGCGAGTGCGAGTGCCAAATCATCACTCAAATTCACAATTCGACTCACTTTGACACCTGGTTCTGGAACAACCTCATATTGCGTAACACTCGGACCGATATTAACATCTGATACGGATACTTTTAAATTGAAATTTTTAAATGTTTGCTCAAGTCTCTCTACATTTTGCGCTGCAATCGTTTTACGATTTCCACCACTGCTTTTAGGTGGAAATTTCAACATTGAATTACTCGGAAGTCGGTAATTCGCTTCATCGTATGTTGAGGCCTCAAATGTCGGTGTTGATTTAAAGTTTCCAACATAACGCGAATCTTCTGCAATCACTTGTGGTGCAACTTCATCCAAAAACGGCGTTGTTGTATTTTCCATTTCTAGTTCATCATTCATTTCTTCAATAACATGATCCGGCTCATAATTAAAAATATTTGCTTTCACATCAGCAGTGTCGTTTTCATTAGCAACAACTTCATCAATTTCAGGAAAATTCTTATACTGAGCTTTTCTCAAAAATGGAAGAAGGTCTAATGTTTTATCGAGAAAACTTTCACTTTG
This sequence comes from Culicoidibacterales bacterium, assembly GCA_051649665.1. GTDB lineage: Bacteria > Bacillota_I > Bacilli_A > Culicoidibacterales > JBOFHN01 > JBOFHN01. The sequence continues at coordinate 308 of JBOFHN010000005.1, read as the reverse complement.
CCTCGGCATTTCATCATCGAATGTCTGCATATCATTAATTTTTTTATTTTTTGCGATATCATCAATCTTTTGAAATACTGGACCATCGTGAATTTTGACAACACGTTGTTCTTCTTTTAATTGACGTTCGATTTTATAATCATCATAATATCCTTTAACTCGCGTCCCTGCTTTTTTAGCACCTGTTTCTATATGATCTGCAACAGAACGGTTAAAAATTAGATAATATGATAAAGAAAGTAAACCGATAACAACGATGACAACTCCGATATGCGTTATCGTCTGAAATAAGAGTGTTTCAAGTTGGG
>JBOFHN010000004.1:0-35518 GCA_051649665.1 Culicoidibacterales bacterium | reverse complement strand
AGACGTCGTTCATATGAGTTCATCGGTGGAAAAGCGTAAATACGACCTGTTTTAGATACATATTTTGCTCTTTCTACAGCATCATGCTTAATCTTTTCTTCATGTTTTTGTCGATAATCACCAACATTAAATTGAATTCGTTTATCATATCCGTTTATTTTTGCTAACGTCTCTAATACAACTTCAATATCTTTTAATGTTCTTCCATTCTTACCAATGAAAAATCCATTATTTCCTGTTTCAATTGAAACTTTACATATGTTTTCTAAAGTCTCATCAAAATCACATGAAATAAATTGAATTTCATTTTCTTTTACAAATGATTGAAGAAATTGTTCAGCTTTTTGCTTAAACATACAAACATCCTCGCAATTAGTATTTTTTCGTAATTTTTACTACATCTGCTTCTTTGACTTTTGTATTTAATCCTGCAGTTTCTTTTATTTTACCACTTTTTCTCAATTTTGCAACAATTGAACGGATTGTATCTGTACGAACCATCGTAATAGTCATATGTACAATTGAATAAATTGCAAAACCAGCATTATTCATCCATGCAAACATTCCATAAAGGAGAACGTTAATCATAACAGCACTTGTAAATTGTTGTCCTTTCCAATTACGTCCTTCTTTTGGTTGCATGAAGTACGCTGATAAAACAGCAACAAGTAAAAGAATAATCATTAAAATTAAGTCTTTTTCTCCGAGTTTAATCCAGAAGAATGTACTTCCTTTTAATGCTTCATACGTTCTTGTTAAAAAGAAAATTGATGATAAAAAGAGTAAACTGAATGACATCATTACAAGTTGTGGAAAACATCCACCAGTAGCTCCGAAGAATCCTCCGTTTGCTTGCATTGATTGTGACATTTCCATTTGTTTTTTACGAACTGACTCACTATCTGTTTGTCCTTCGTATTTTTTCTCGATACGTTCACGATCTTCTTGCATTTTCTTTTGAAGAGGTTCTGCTAAAACTCTTTTATATTCTGCATATCCAAATACAGGAAGACCAATTATATTAACAACAATTGTTAATAAAATAATAGCATAACCATAATTTCCTGTTGTTGTTTTAAAGAATTCTAAAACATTATGCATCGGAAATAATACGATATTTGCATATAAATTATCTACAGTCCAAGGTAATGGTTTTGAAAAATCAATTGTTTGTTTACCGATTGTTGCTGTTACTTGCATCCATAAAAGAATTGTAAAAATTCCAAAAAGTATCTTTAATACTCTTATTATTTGCTTTTTGTTGTTACCCATTGTTGTCTCTCCTTTATTTTCTTTAAGACAATATTAAACTGTTGTTCATACATATCATATGATTGTTTCTTTTCTTGGTATCGAAAAAGTAGCGCATAATCATACTTCATATCAAAATGCTCTCTATTTACACGTGTCATTTCTCTCAGTAGCCGCTTATAGTAATTTCTTTCAACTTTCGTTCTGAATTTCTTCGCAACTAGAAATGCATATTGACGCTCTGTCTCAAAGCGCTTTTTCGCATAATAGACAACAAAAGGCCCATATTTTACAAATTGACCTTTTTTAATAAGATATTCAATATGTTCTGAATCTTTGATTATATATTTTTTCTTCATATTTTAATTAAACAAAAAATACCACTGGGCAGTGGTATTATGCTGATAAAACATAACGACCTTTTGCACGACGATTTTTTAAAATTTTACGTCCTGATGTCGTTTTCATGCGCGCTCTAAAACCATGAGTTTTACTATGTTTACGCTTATTTGGTTGATAAGTACGTTTCATACTTGTTACCTCCTTGCCGATTATTTTATTTCTATAGACTAGGGTATTATACAATAAATCTATTTAAAAATCAAGTGTATATCTTTTATTTTATTTACGTTTTTTCTTTCTTTTTTCAATAATATTCATTTTTACATAATTATTATATCTAACATATTTCTATTGTTTATTAAATTATTTATTAAGAAACTCAGTATCATAATATTTACTGTACTTCTCTAGTTCTTCATTCACCGCATTGATTGTATTTAATTCTATCTCTGTTTTTTCTCTTGAAAATAAGTTTGTTCCAAGTCCCATTTTATTATGCGGTATCTCAATTCCTAGTGAGGCAACAATGGTTGGAAACATATCAAACGCTGCAAATTCTCTATTCTTAGTTTGAATTTCTTCTTTGCTAAAAGGCGCATTTATAAATATGTTAAATGGTGTTCTTTTATATTCAGATGAGAAATCTTGAAAAAATGTTTTATCCATACTCAAATGATCGCCTGTTATAACAATTGTCGTGTTTTCATAAAATGGCTGTTCTTTAATCCAACGTATAAATTGTCCTATTTGTTCATCGGAATACGCAATAACATCTGCATACTGTGATGTTCTTGTTCGCGTTATATTTTTTGATACATATCCATCTGGAAAATGTGTATCCGCGGTAATCATGTTCAAGTGAAATGGTTGATCTAAATTATTTAATCTTGTTAATTCATCTTTAGCAAATTCAAATAATTTATCATCTTCAAACCCCCACCACTCATTATAGTCTTCCGGAATTAAATTTTGTCGTTTGGCTTCATTTACATCAAAAATCGAATAATTTCCATGCTCTTTAAAATATACGTCTCGACCTGCAAATTTTGCATCAGAACCCATTAATACTGTTTGATTATATGAAGCTGTATTTAAAATATCTCCTAAATTTGTAACTCCTGGTAAAAATTTACCTTCTTTCCCATAAGAATTACCATCTATCGCTAATTTTAGTGGCAATCCTGTTTCCATATTTACAATTCCTGCAATAGACCAACTTGATCCATATGTCTGATTCCAACCACCTATTACGTCATTATGAGAGAAATTAAAACCACTCGTCTCTGTTAATTCTGTTAAATTAGGAATCAAATTTTCATCCATATTTCCTCCTAATTCTTTAGAAGTGTATGAATTTTCAAATGACTCTGCATAGATATGGATTAAATTTCGCTTCTTTTCTGGAAACTTTAACTCTATTTTACTTGGTTTCACATAATTTCGTTCTATATAATCAGAATCCTTTAAAAAAGCATTATACGTTGCATCTAAATATTCTGTTTTCACAGCATAATTAACACCAAGAAATAAAACACTCAATGAAATAAGTGATAGTGTAATTGTTCTTAAATAATTCCAATGAAATTTTTTTTGTTTATTTTTAATTTTTATAGGTGGTATTTTCATAAATAAAAAAAGAAAAAACAAGATACTTAAACATGACACGATTAATAATGGTGTATGTAAAATATTTTTCATTACATTATAATTCGTTCCTTGACTATTTGAAGTTATATTGTATATGAATTGTTCTGGTCTAATTTCCCCATAAAAATCAATAGACCACCCTATAACAATAAGCATTATTAACCCTAATGTAAAGAAAATAAAACTGATAAATTTCAATGTGTATATTACTGTTTTTTTCCTCATACTTCGATTTGTTTTATTGTTTACTATCTTATATTTTTTAATATATAAAAATATTAAACTTATAATGAGTGTAATTAAAAAAAGTACCATGTTGTAAACTATCATTTCCATTTTTGTCTGAATTACAAAGATTGATTCATTAAAAATTAAGCGAATTATTAAAACCGCACTAATAAAACTAAAAATTTGCGTAAATATAGTATCCTTCAGACATTGATAAAATGATTTTTTATTTTTAAAGTAGAATAATATAATATTTAAAATTAGAGTTCCTAAAAAAACACTATAAAAATATTCCATTTAAAATCCCCCAATCCATTTTAAACATCCTATAAATTATATCATAATTCATTTATCATTATCCTATCTTTTTTAAATAAAAACATTTTTATAGTATAATTATTATAAATGGAGGGGTTATTATGCTTTTTTTAAATTTTTTTATTATTTCTTTTTTTGTTGTTATTTTGTCTGTTGGTGTTTCTTATTATGCAGAAAAATTTGAAGCTTCTCTTACTACTAAAAGTGCTGTTGTAGGTATGATTTTACTCGCACTTGCTACTTCACTCCCCGAATTAACAACCGCAATCGTTACATCTCGTGATCACCATCCTGAACTACTTTTATCAAATGTTCTTGGTAGTAATTTTTTTAATCTTTTAATTCTTGCTGCAATTCAAATTATTTTTTGGAAGCGAAATGTGCTTTCTCATATTCCAAAAGGCTATATCTGGTCTTATATCTGTCTTCTTATTATGCATATAGTTATATTACTTGGACTTGGAATTATTCACACAACAAATATTTTCACATTCATCCCTAGTCTTATTCTTGTAGTCTTATACTATATTACAATTCGTTTATCACCTGGTTCTGAATCTCAGTCTACAGAAAACACCAATGCTAAAAAATCTCTGCTTTTATTTATTGTATTTGCGTTATTACTTGTTACATCCGCGTTCTTTCTTATCAAAACTGTAGAAACTATGAGTGAAGTTTATCAACTTTCATCACTTTTTGCAGGAACTGTTTTAATTGGTGTAATTACATCATTACCTGAACTTGTAGCAAGTATTACACTTGTAAAAAGAAATCAATATAAACTTCTTATTGAAGCGATTATTGGAAGTAATATACTTAATTTTTTTATTCTTGTTGTTGGTGATTTTATCATGTTTAATAAAAGTATCTTTTCGGTAAAACCTCCGATGCTCTTTTTAAATTACCTATTTTTATTAACAATCGCTTCTTCACTTATTTTCATTTCTCTTCTTTCAAAAAAGAAAAAATTTAAGTATTTACCTTATATTTTCAGTTGTCTTATAGGACTCTTGTATGTGATTACTTTTTTCATATAGATAATTCCACATAAATTCTACAATTTAAAAGTCTGTTATTTTTAGATTGTGGAATTATGTGGAATTCCTTATTTTAAAAGGATAAATGATGTGGAATTGTTTGATTATTCCACAATTAATTCCACAACTTCCATTTTTTGTGGAATTCTTCTGGTTTTCCTTTCTTTTTTTCCTTATATATATTATAATATATAGGAGATTTTTTTTAGGAGATTTTATGTCTAAAACACATGCACAAAAGATTTGGTCAAGTATTTTAAACCACATTCAGTTGAATAATTTGATCGCCTCTGCAAGTTTTGACAACTGGTTTACAGGTACAAAAGCAATTGAAATGACTCAGGATAAAATATTTATTTATGTTCCTGATGAATTTTCAAAAGACTGGTTAGAAACAAAATATGCAAAAATTATTCAAAATATTTATTTTGAACTATTTGGCGAAAAGATAGATTTTATATTTACAGCAGAAAACACAGCTATTGAAGTTACAAAAACTGTTGAAAATAACAGTATTAAAGAATCCATTAAATTTTCAAGTGATGTCGTGTATTCTCCTCTTGTTGCAGAATACACATTTGACAACTTCATTGTTGGTGATAGTAATCGTCTTGCTTATAATGTTGCACTTGCTGCGGCTGAAGATGATGCTTCAAAATATAATCCTATTTTCATCTATGGAAATACAGGACTCGGTAAGACACATCTCCTCCATGCTATTGGTCATTTTATTGCTGATAGCCGACCTGATAAGAAAATTTTATACATTACATGCGAAGATTTTATTAATGACTTTATTCATTTCATTCGTTATAAAGACGAACATTCTTTCAAAGATAAATATAGACAACTTGATGTTCTTATGATTGACGATATTCAATTTCTCGCAGGAAAAGAAAAAACACAAGATGAATTCTTTCACACTTTCAATGCGCTTCACCAATTAAATAAACAAATTATCATATCTGCTGATGTTCATCCTAATCAACTTACAACTTTAACAGAACGTCTTCGCTCTCGTTTTAATTGGGGAATTATTATTGATATTCTTCCACCTGATATTGAAACTCGTATCGCAATTTTACAAAAGAAAATTAGAACAAATAAACTTGATGAAGATATTAGTTCTGATGTTATCGAATATCTCGCTTCTCAATTTGACACAAATGTTCGTGAACTTGAAGGAGCGCTCAGACGTCTTGTTGCTTACGCTACCATCTTTGCTAAAAAAGAAATTACACTTGAACTCGCTATGGAAGCTCTCAATGGATTTACACAAAAGCAAACAAAGACTTTAACAGCTCAAAAAATTCAAAAAATTATATGTGATTATTTCAAAATATCTTCAGCAGATTTAAAATCAAAAGCGAAGAAACAACCACTTTCACAATATAGACATATAGCAATTTATCTCACTAAAAAGCATACATCACTTTCTCTTCATAAAATTGGGAAAGAATTTGGAAATCGTGACCACTCAACCATTTTAAATTCATATAATAAAATTGAAAAAGATATGCAATCAGATGTGAATTTAAAGATTGTTGTGGATGAAATTGAAAAGAAACTCACATAAATTCAACATAAGAAATCGTTATATAACAAGGCTTATCTCATTATTCCACAAATAAACATGGCTTATTACTACTATGACTATAAAAAAAGAAATATATATTATACAAGAGGTGAACATTTTGAAATTTACAATTAAAACTTCAGTACTCCAAAATGAAATAGCAACAGCAATTAAAGCAACAAGTCCTAAGGTACTAATTCCTATTCTTACAGGTATTTTATTTGAAGTAGAAGAAAAGAAATTAACGTTAACAGCAAGTGATAGTACAATTATAATTAAAACAGAAACAATAGATCCTTCACTCAATGTAGTAGAAAATGGACGTATTGTTGTTTCTGCAAAATTAATTAATGATATTATTCGAAAAATTGATGATCAATTTGTAACTATTGAAAAAATTGATACAAACATTATTCATATCTTTACAGAAAAAGTTGAATTCCATATTAATGATTTTAATATTGAAGAATTTCCACTTATTAAAATTCAACGAGATGAACATGAAGTTAACATTCCGAGTAATGAAATTAAAAATTTAATAGAAAACACTATTTTTGCAACTGCAGTAAATGAATCAAGACCTCAATTAACAGGTATTAATGTTGTAAATCAAGAAGGTTATCTTACATTTACAGCAACTGATACATTCCGTTTATCACAAAGTAAACATAGATTAGATAATAAATTTGAATTTAAAAATATTATTATTCCACATCGTAGTGCAATCGAATTATTAAAAATGTTAAAAGATGATGAATCACCCGTTACATTAAGTATTAATGAAACAAAATTAACAGTGATTATGAATCAAACAATTTTCCAATCAAAATTACTCGATGGTCAATACCCAGATGTATTTACACTTATTCCAAAAATTTTTGAAAAGAAAATGACATTAAATAAAAATGATTTATTTCATGCACTTGATAGAACATCTCTTCTTGTGACAGAACAAAGTAATAAAATAGTAAATATGCGTTTGATTGACAATCAGCAACTTGAATTTACTTCAGTATCTCAAGAGGTTGGAAAAGTAAAAGAAATTTTAAAACCTAACACAATTGAAAATATTGAAGAATTAAAAATTGCATTTAATGCACGTTATATTATTGAATGTTTAAGAGTATTTGAAAGCAATGAAATTGAATTATATTACTATGGTGAATTAAAACCAATGATTATTAAATCAAAAGAAAACCAAGAATTAGTCCAAATGATTTTACCTGTAAAAACATATTAAGGAGTATATATGGAAATTTTAAAATTTAAAGGTGAGTATATTACACTTGCACAAGCATTGAAAAAATACGGATTTATAGGAACTGGTGGAGAATTTCATGCTTTTTGTGAATTAAATGAAATTCTTGTTGATGATGTTTCAGAAATTAGAAAAGGTAGAAAATTATACCAAGGTATGAAATTAACGATAAATAACGTATCTTATACTATGGAGTCTCAAATTTGAAAATTTCTGAAATAGAATTGAGATATTATCGTAATATAGAACATCTTAATTTATCATTTCATCCGAAGATAAATATTTTTATAGGTAATAATGGTCAAGGAAAGACCAATCTTGTAGAATCAATTTATACATTTGTTTACTTGAAATCGTTTCGAAATCAATCACTTGCAGATCTCGTTACATTTAATCAAGAAAGTTTTCAAAATAAAATGGTTTATAAAAATAAAGATGGTCTCCATGATTTAAAATATATTTATCATAAAAATAAAAGTAGTGTATATAAAGATCACATTGAAATAAAGAAAAAAAGTGATTTTATAGGACAACTTAATGCAGTTATATTTGTTCCAGAAGATTTATTAATGCTAAAACTTTCACCACAGGTGAGAAGAAGTTTTATTGATTTGGCTCTATCACAGGTGGATAAAGAATATTTAATTCATCTAACGTATTATCAAAAAGTAATTAAGCAAAGAAATAAATATTTAAAAAATAATATAAGTAGTGATGATGCATATTTACATGTACTCAATCAATATTTATATACATACGGATCATCAATCTTTCAAAAAAGAGAACAATTTGTTCAAAAGTTGAAAAGTGAAATGGAGTCAATTTTCTCTTTTTTAACAAATAATAAAGAAACATTTAATATTGAATATTCATATCACTACAATTATAGTGAAGGTCCTGAATTATTTGATTTGAAGATGAAAGAAAATTTCGAAAGAGATTCAATAAAAAAAGAAACAAGACTCGGTATTCATCGTGATGATCTTCAATTTTTTGTAAATGACATCGACGCGAAGAAATTTGCATCACAAGGTCAGCAACGAACAATTATACTTGCTTTAAAATTAGCACTTGTTGAATATATTTATCATGTAAAAGGTGAATATCCAATTCTTATTTTAGATGATGTATTTTCAGAAATTGATATGGATCGAAAAGGTAAACTATTAGCATATATTGAAAATAAAGTTCAAACATTTATTACAACTACTGATTTTGAATATTTAAAATCAAATTTAAATCGTGAAAACTATATGAAATTTTATGTTTCAGAAGGTAACATAACAGAGGAGGAATTACAGTGACACAACAGTACGATTCGAGTAATATACAGGTTTTAGAGGGTCTCGAAGCAGTTCGTAAAAGACCAGGGATGTATATTGGTTCAACAGCATCAAGAGGTTTACACCATTTAGTTTGGGAAATTGTAGATAACTCAATTGATGAAGCTTTGGCAGGATATTGTAATACGATCAATGTTGAAATTATGAAAGATAATTCAATTAAAGTCGTAGATAACGGTCGTGGTATTCCAGTAGATATTCATCCAAAAACAGGAAAATCAACTGTTGAAACTATTTTAACAGTACTTCATGCCGGTGGAAAATTCGGTGGAGGCGGGTATAAAGTATCAGGTGGTCTCCATGGTGTTGGTGCTTCTGTTGTTAATGCATTATCAACAAAGTTAGATGTTCATGTTAATCGAAATGGAAAAGTACATTATCAGCAATTTAAAACAGGTATTCCTGAAAGTGATATGAAAATTATCGGAGATGCTGAGGGAACAGGTACAACAATCCAGTTTTGGCCAGATGATTCTATCTTTACTGAAACAACAATATATGATTATACAATTTTACGTAATCGTATCCGTGAACTTGCTTTTTTAAATAAAGGTCTTCGTATAACAATTACAGATCATCGTGATGAAGAAAAAACAGAAAGTTTCTTCTACGAAGGTGGAATTAAGGAATATGTTCAATACTTAAATAAAAACAAAGAAAAAATTCATGAAGAAATTGTTTATATTGAAGGTGAAAAAGATGATATTATCGTTGAAGTTGCTTTCCAATACAATGATGGATTTGCTAATAATCTCTACTCATTTACGAATAATATTCATACGCACGAAGGTGGAACACATGAAGATGGATTCCGTCGTGCGCTTACACGTGTAATTAATAACTATGGTCAAAAGAATGGATTTTTTAAAAAAGATGATGATTCATTAACTGGTGATGATGTTCGTGAAGGTTTAACTGCAATTATTTCTGTAAAACATCCAGATCCTCAATTTGAAGGACAAACGAAAACAAAACTTGGAAATAGTGAAGTTCGTTCAATTACAGACAAAATTGTATCTGAAAAACTTGAACAATTTTTAATGGAAAACCCTAAAGATGCTGGAATAATTGTTGAAAAAGGTATTTTAGCATCTCGTGCGCGTCTTGCAGCAAAAAGAGCACGTGAAATGACACGTCGTAAAAATGTATTAGAAGTCTCTTCATTACCTGGGAAACTTGCTGATTGTGCATCAAAAGATGCAACAATTTCAGAACTTTATCTTGTCGAAGGGGATTCTGCCGGTGGATCGGCAAAACTTGGACGTGATCGAAATATTCAAGCGATTTTACCTTTACGAGGTAAAATCATCAATGTTGAAAAAGCACGTCTTGATAAGATATTTGCAAATAATGAAATTCGCTCATTAATTACGGCACTTGGAACGGGAATTGGTGATGAATTTGATATTTCAAAATTAAGATATCACAAAGTTGTAATCATGACCGATGCCGATGTCGATGGTGCACATATTAGAACATTACTTTTAACGTTCTTCTATCGCTTTTTAAAGCCTCTTGTTGAGTTTGGTCACATCTACATTGCCCAACCGCCTTTGTACAAAATATCGCACGGAAAACACGTAGAATACGTGTATTCTGATAAGCAACTTGAAGACTACTTAAAAACACTCGATGAAAAAGTTAAATTTGGACTTCAACGTTATAAAGGTCTTGGGGAGATGAATCCTGATCAACTTTGGGAAACAACGATGAATCCAGAAGTTAGAACACTTTTAAAAGTTGAACTTGAAGATGCAATGGAAGCAGATCAAGTATTTGATATGCTAATGGGTGAAAATGTAGAACCACGTCGTGATTTCATCCAAGAAAATGCAAAATATGTACAAAACTTAGATATTTAATTAAGGAGTGATAAGATGAGTCAAAATGAACAACAGTTTGATCAAATAAAAAATATAAATATCGCAACTGAAATGAAAAATTCATTCCTTGATTATTCAATGAGTGTTATTGTCTCACGTGCACTTCCTGATGTACGTGATGGAATGAAACCAGTACATCGTCGTATTTTATATGCGATGAATGATCTTGGAATGCATAGCGATAAAGCATATAAAAAGTCTGCTCGTATCGTCGGGGAAGTTATCGGGAAGTATCACCCACATGGTGATTCTGCCGTATATGACACGATGGTTCGTATGGCACAGGATTTCTCATATCGTGAAATGCTTGTTGATGGACACGGAAACTTTGGATCACTTGATGGTGATAGTGCTGCGGCAATGCGTTATACAGAAGCGAGAATGTCGAAAATTGCAATGGAAATGATGCGAGACATCAATAAAGATACAATTGATTATGTAGATAATTACGATGGATCAGAACGTGAACCAGAAGTATTACCTGCACGCTTTCCAAATCTTCTTGTTAATGGAGCAACAGGGATTGCAGTTGGTATGGCAACAAATATTCCACCACATAACCTCGGAGAAGTTATCGATGGTGTTATAGCACTTTCAAATAATCCTGAATTGACATCACGAGATTTAATGGAATATGTTAAAGGACCAGATTTCCCAACAGCAGCGATGATTTTAGGACGTAGCGGTATTGCAAAAGGATATGATACAGGAAATGGATCTGTTATTGTTCGTGCACGTTGTGAAATTGAAGAACGTAAAAATGGAAAACAGCGTATTGTTGTTACAGAAATTCCATATCAAGTAAATAAAGCACGTCTTTTTGAAAAAATAGCCGAGCTTGTTCGTGAGAAAAAAATTGAAGGTATTACAGAACTTAGAGATGAATCAAATCGTGAAGGTGTACGTATTGTTGTAGAAGTTCATAAGGATGCACAAGCTGAAGTTGTATTAAATAATCTCTACAAACAAACATCACTTCAAACATCATTTGGTATGAATATGCTAGCACTTGTTAATGGTGTTCCTAAGGTATTACAACTTAAGGAAATGTTATATCACTATTTAGAACATCAAAAAGTTGTTATTCGTCGTCGAACACAATTTGAATTAAATAAAGCTGAAGCACGTGCCCATATATTAGAAGGTTTAAAAATAGCACTTGATAATATTGATGAAATTATTGCCATTATCCGTGCAGCACGTGATGATAGTGAGTCAAAACCAAAATTAATTGAACGTTTTGGATTAACTGATATTCAAGCACAAGCAATTCTTGAGATGCGTCTTCGTCGTTTATCAGGTCTTGAGCGTGATAAAATTGAAACAGAACTTGCTGAATTACAAGTGCTCATTGCTGAATTAAAAGCAATACTTGCAAGTGAAGAAAGAATTGTTGAAATTATTCAAACAGAACTTTTAGAATTAAAAGATCGATTTGCAACACGTCGCCGAACAGAGATAATGGAAGGTGATTATCAAAATATTGATGATGAGTCACTTATTCCACAAGAAGATATTATTATTACAGTAACAAAAAATGGATATGCAAAACGTGTTACACAAGATACATACAAGTCACAAAATCGTGGTGGACGCGGTGTCAAAGGAACAACAACAGTTGAAGATGACTATGTTGAACACCTTATTTCAACAAATACACACCATTATTTATTATTCTTTACAAATAAAGGTAAAGTATATCGTATAAAAGGATATCAAATTCCTGAATATGGTCGCCTTGCAAAAGGATTACCATTGATTAATCTTATTTCTGTTGAAAAAGATGAATACGTTAACTCAGTCATTTCAGTTGATGATTTCTCAAAAGAAGGATATCTATTCTTTGCAACAAAAAAAGGTGTTGTTAAACGAACTGTTCTTTCAGAATATGAAAACATTCGTACAAATGGTAAAATTGCAATTAACTTACGTATTGATGATGAAGTACTTGGAGTTAAATATACAAGTGGTCACAATGAAATTATTATGGCAGCTTCAAATGGAAAAGCAATTCGATTCGATGAAGATGATATTCGTGTTATGGGTCGAACATCAACAGGTGTTCGAGGTATGAATATTGACGAAAAAGATCAAATTGTTGGTATGGAAATAGTAGCAGACAATTCTGAAATACTCGTTGTAACAGAATTTGGTTATGGAAAACGAACACATATGGATGAATATCGTATTCAATCTCGTGGTGGAAAAGGTATTAAAACATTAAACGTTACAGATAAAAACGGAAAACTTGTTTCTTTAAAATCTGTAACAGGTGATGAGGATTTAATGATTATAACATCTCTTGGAATGGTTATTCGAATGGATTGTGGACAAATTTCACAAACTGGACGAGCAACGCAAGGTGTGAGACTTATTCGATTAAACGAAGATCAAAAAGTAGCAACTGTTGCCCTTCTTGAAAAAGAAGAACGAGAGGAAGTTGAACAAAATGAAGTTGAATAGTAAATTTAAATTTTTATCTATCATTTTAAGTTCTTTTCTTATTCTTTCTCTATTTTCTCATTCATCAGAATATACAATTAAAGCGGTAGATACAGTTATTCAAAGTCAAATTCAAGTAGAAGCAAAAGCAAGTATATTAATTGATGCTGATTCAGAGCAAATTTTACAACAGCAAAATGAAAAAGAACCGCTTCCAGTATTAAGTGCATCAAAGCTTCTTTCAATGTATATTGTTTTTGACCAAATAAAAGCTGGGAAACTTAAATTAGAAGATAAAGTTACAATATCTAATAATATATCAGAACTTTCTCAAAATTTATTGTATTCAAATGTTCCATTAATTGCAGGGAAATCTTATACAGTGAAAGAATTAATAAGTGCATCTCTCGTTGTTTCAGCGAATGGCGCAATCGCTGCACTCGCTGAAAAAATTTCAGGAAATGAGAAATCATTTGTAACTGTTATGAGAGAAAAAGCAAAAGAATTAGATATGAAAAATACATTTATCTTTACATCTACTGGATTATCAACAAGAGATATAGCTGAATATGGACTTTCAATTGATGAGGTAGGAAGTAATCAAATGTCAGCACGAGATGGAGCTATTCTCTCAGTTGAATTAATTAAAAACTTTCCAGAAATTTTAGAATATACGAAACAATCAACTATTAATTTTCCAGAAACAGACAATATATCATCTAAAATTCAATATAGAAATGTAAATGCAATGCTTCCTAAATTAAATGATGCCCTTTATTATCAGGGTGTTGAAGGTTTAAAAACAGGATCATCTGAGGAAGAAAACTCAGCAACATTTTTCGGATATTACAATGCAAATGGAAAACATTTAATATCAATAATAATTGGTGCAAAAACAAAAGAAACGCGTTTTTCAGAAACAGCTAAATTACTTGATTTTGCAACAAAGACACTTAAATTTAAAGAAATTGTTAATGAAAATAGCAAAATTAAAGCGAGTCAAATGTATTTGATAAAAGGGAATGAAAAAAATGTTGAACTGACAACAAAAGATAGAATTGGTATTTTTACTGATCAAGATAAAATAACATTTTCTTCAGAGTTTAAGCCTTCTAAAAATCACTATAGCGAATATAACAAAGCGTTTTTTGCTCCAATTGCAAAAGATGCTGATTTAGGAGAATTAACAGTTCAAATTAATAATGTAAATTATTTGCGAGAAAAAGATAAACATTATACAATTAAGATGATTTCAAATAAAGAATATAATGAATCAAAATATTCAAAAATACAAGATATACAAGATTTTATAACTAACGTATTTAAATAAAATATAGTTTATAAATTTTGGAGGATGTAAAATGCAAAAACGATTAACACGAATGACTTTTTTAACATCGATATTTGCTTTGATGCTTATCACGCTTTACTCACCTATTTCACAGATTACAGTATCAGTATTTACAATAACGTTTATGCATATATTCGTTTTAATCGGTATTTACATATTTGATGATTGGAAAGAGTCTTTAGCACTTGGAGCATTTTTTGGAATTATTTCTATGATGTATGCTTATCAATTTCCGATAATAACTAGAATTCCTTTTCAAAACCCTCTTGTTTCAATAGCACCTAGAATTCTCTTTTCGATGACAGCATATGGATTATTACAATTGTTTAAGCGATTTGATAAGCGATTGTTAATTGCAGTGTGGGCGGGATTCTCAACAATGTTACATACATTTTTTGTAGTGACAGCTGTTTCAATTTTTTTAGAACCACGACCACTTCCTGTTATTCAAAGCATCATAGTTTTCAATATGCTTCCAGAGTTATTACTTGCAGCATTTATTGTTTCATTTGTAGCTGTAGAAGTTAAAAAGTATATTCAAAAAAAATAAGTTAGTTAATAGAAAAAGAGTTACACTTCAAGTGTAACTCTTTTTTATTCTTCATCATCAAGTAATCGATGTTTAATTCCTGTTTTTTTATTAAATTCATAAACTCGACCACGATCAAGATACGCTATTTCTTCGGCGATATTTGTAATATGATCACCAGCTCGTTCAAGGTATTTCATGATGAGAACCATTTTTGAAGCGGCTTCACCATCACCAATATTATTTTGAATTGTTTTAACCATTCGTTTAAAGCTTTTATAATAAAGTGTATCAAGTTCAATGTCCATATCAGCAATTTGTTGTGCTGCACGTTTATCAGGATTAGAAAGAACATTTTTTGATTCTTCAAGCATGTTTACAACACAGTCAATCATTTTTAAAACATCTGGAATAAGCTCTTCAACAGGTGATTTAACTACAATAATATATTCAGCAATATTAACACCATAGTCAGCAATACGTTCAAGGTGATTTGAAATACGGAGTGTTGTAACAATTCGTCGTAAGTCAGTTGCAACGGGAGCTTGGAGAGCCATAATTGATATTGCCATATCATTAATTTCCTCATCAAGACCATTAATCTCATTATCATTTCGAACAATATCGAGTGCTAATGAGTGATTCATGTCTTTGAGAGCTTCTTTTGAATTATTAAAAACAGTTATAGTAGAGTCAAGAAGGAATAGTAATTTTTCATTTAATAATAGTAATTCTTCATCAAGTTTAGATCGTACTTTTGGAGCCATACAGCTACCTCCTTATTTATATATATTAACCAAAACGCCCTGTAATATAGTCTTCTGTACGTTGATCTTTTGGATTTGAGAATATTTTAGTTGTGTCATCAGTTTCAATAACTTCTCCATTGAGGAAAAAAGCAGTTTTATCGCTAATTCTAGCTGCTTGTTGCATTGAATGCGTTACGATAACAATTGTAAAGTTTTGTTTAAGTGATTCCATGAGATCTTCAACTTTTGCAGTTGAAATTGGATCAAGAGCGGATGTTGGTTCATCCATGAGTAAAATTTCAGGTTGTGTTGCAATTGCACGTGCGATACAAAGTCGTTGTTGTTGACCACCAGATAAGCCAAGAGCAGATGACTTTACTTTATCCTTTACTTCATCCCATAAAGCAACAGAGCGAAGACATTCTTCGACAATATGATCAAGTTTATCTTTATCTTTTTCACCATGGAGGCGTGGAGCATAAATAACATTTTCATAAATTGATTTAGGAAATGGATTTGGTTTTTGAAAAACCATACCAACTTTTGTACGCAAGTCATATACATCAGTATTTTTAGAAAGAATATTTTGACCATCAATACTGATAATTCCATCATAAGAGACGTTTTCTATTAAGTCGTTCATTCTATTGATAGAGCGTAAAAATGTTGATTTACCACACCCTGAAGGGCCAATAAGAGCAAGTATTGATTTATCTTCAACAGTAAGATTAATATTTTTAAGTGCTTGATTTTTATTGTAATAGAAATTGAATTTTTCAGCTTCAATCCTTACCTTTTTTAAATCTGTAATTAATTCCATAAGAGCCTCCTATAAGCGCGTGCTATATTTATTTCGAAGATATGCAGCAATTGAATTGAGAATGATGAGAAAGAAAAGTAAAACAATAATTGCAGCAGATGCCATTGGTAAAAAAGTTTCTTGATTAGGATTTGCTGTCCAAGAATAGATAATAAGTGGCATGGCAGCATAGCGTGATGTAAGATTAGGGATGAAGTTTGCACTAGTTGCTGCACCAAGAGCAATCAGTGGTGCAGCTTCCCCCATTGCACGAGAAAGAGCAAGGATAATACCGGTAATCATACCAGGTAAAGCATAAGGAATAACAACAGCTTTCATTACTTGCCATTTTGTCATCCCAAGGCCATATGCAGCTTCCTGTAAAGATGTTGGTACACTTTTTATTGATTCTTGTGCGGTTACAATAACGGTTGGAATAATCATGACACCTAAAATAATCCCGCCAGCAAGAAGTGATGCTTTTAAGCTATTGTTAAGTAGACCAAAAAATGAAGCTCCAAGTAGACCATAAATAATAGCAGGAACACCAGCAAGATTAGAAATACTTAAATCGATTGTTTTGTAAACTGTTGAATTTTTATTGATGAATTCCTCTAAAAATAAAGCAGTTCCAATACCAATTGGAATGATAATAATCGCTGCGACAAATACAAGAAGTATCGTTCCGATAAGTGGTCCAAGAATACCTGAATTTTCAGGGTCTAAGACAGAAGGGTTATTGAGATAAAAAGAAGGTTTAATGATGTATTTTAAACCAGGTCCAATTAACCCAAGAATAAGCCAAACAAGAATAGCAATACAGATAAGCAATGTTGAAAGAAGAATACCAGCAAATAACTTATCAAATAGTTTTCTTTTTTGAGTACGTGACATATGAGTATATCTCCTTTCTAATTATAACGTAGACGATATTTTTTCGTTATACGCTTCGCTATAAAATTGAATATAAATGTAAAGACAAATAAGAGGAGAGCAACAGCAAAAAGTGTTTGGAATCCGATTGAGCCAACAGCAGCTTCTCCACGACTTGTATTGGCAATATATCCTGTCATCGTTTGTAGTGAGTTTAATGGATTAAATGTAAGTGTATTACTTGATCCAGCAGCAATTGTAACAATCATTGTTTCACCAATCGCACGTGATACTGCAAGTATAAATGATGCAACAATTCCTGAAAGAGCAGAAGGTACAAGTACTTTTACAACAGTTTCAAATTTTGTAGCACCAAGACCAAAAGATGCTTCGGCCATTCGTGTAGGAACAGCACTTAGAGCATCTTCACTCATTGATGCAATAAGTGGAGTAATCATAATTCCAACAGCTAAACCAGCAACGAGATTGTTTGTAAGTGGTGTACCAGGAAATGCATTTTGAATAAGGGGTGAAATAAAGTTGATTGCAAAAAAACCATAAACAACAGAAGGTATACCAGCTAAAATTTCAAGAATTGGTTTGAGTATTGAACGAGCTTTTCGAGAAGCGTATTCACTTAAATATATTGCACTTCCAAGACCAAGAGGAATCGCTACAATGATTGAAACAATAACAATCATGAACGTACCGACAACAAGTGGAAGAACACCGTAAAGGGCGGGTGATGAGTTAGGAGACCAAATAGTTTCGCTTAAAAAATGTAGAGGTGATACTTTTTGAAAAAATGGAATGGTTTCCTTAAATAGAAAGAGAACAAGTAAAATTGAAATAATAATAGAGATGGAAGAAAGTAAAAATAAAACAAACTTCACAAGTCTTTCAGCAAAATATTTATTCATGAAAACTCCTTTAACTATGAAACAGGTAATTGTGTAAGTATTTCGTTATATGCGTTATCTTCAAGAGGAATGTAACTTGCAGCTACTACTTGATCTTTAGCATGTTTGATATAAAACTGAATAAAGGATTTAACTTGAGGTTTATTCAGATAAGAATCTTTATTGACATAAATAAAGAGAGGTCGAGAGAGTGGTTTGTATGAATTGTTTTTTATTGTATCTTCAGTTGGAAAAACTGGTTGTGTTTCACCCTTTGAAATTAAGCCAACCGGAGATAATTTTGATTGGTTTTGGTGAAAGTAGGCATAACCTAGAAAACCAAGTGCATTTTCATCACCAGCAATTTGCTGAACAAGAATATTCTCACTTTGGTTTGCTTGGTAGTCAGAGCGAATTCGAGCACCTTTACCTAAAATTGATTCAACAAAAAAATCATAAGTACCATTTGAAGAACTTGGAGCATAAAAATTAATTTTTCGATCAGGCCACTCAGCTCGAATATCTTTCCAAGTTCGTATAGTACTACCGGCTATCCAAATCTTTTTGAGTTCTTCTTGTGTGAGAGAATTTACAAAAGTATTAGAAGGGTGTTTAGCATTTGTTATACCATCAAGTCCGATTTTAATTTCAATGTAAGTTAGTTTGTTAGATTCAGCTTTTTCTTTTTCTTCGGTGCTCATTTTTCGTGATGCGTTGGAAACATCAGTTTCTTTGATGAGGAACTTATTAAATCCACCACCAGTTCCAGACTCAGAAATAGGAATTTTAACATTTTTAAACTCAGAACTCGATTTAATATAACGTTCAGCAAGCGCTTCTGTAATTGGAAAAATAGTAGAAGAACCATCAATAATAACTTCACCAGATAAGTTTGATGGTGATTGTGCTGTACAACCGGACAAAAGAGTAAGAGAAAGAAGTCCGATAAGTAGTGAAATACTTGTATGAAATTTTTTCATGTAGTAGTTAAACCTCCAAAAGGAACGTGTTTTCTCTATCATATCATGTAAGAGAAAACTCGTCTATTATAAATAAGTGAAAATAAGAAAAAATAACAGGAATACATTAATATATTTTTATAATAAAAATTTAATATTTGTATAATTATCTATCATCGGTGGTTGCAAGAAAATAAAGGCAACATTTTTTGGAAAAGCAATGACATAATATTCTACACGGTGAGGTGAAAGTTTAGTTTCACTATTTACCGAATGTGCATTTAAAGTTGAAGCAGTATCTTCATTAATAAATTCGCTTTTATATACTTCACCAGGGATGGTTGTTCCATATTTTGGAATAAAAGAGAGTGGAGATATTTCGTTACCACTCACGTTTTCAACACGAAACTTCAATAAATTAACATTTTTATCATTAAAAACAACGACTTTTTTATCTTCCAAGCTGATTTTTACGGTTTGTTCAGGATTGGTAACTGCAATCGAAGGAGAAAGTTCTTTGCCAAGAAGACTTACACCAGGTTTCATCGTTTGCCAAATATAGGGGGTATCATTTGAAATGAGTTGAATTGTTTGTACTTCATTTTCAAAAAGAAAAAAACCACTACTCTCAGCACCAGGCTTTATTTCAAAAGAAGGGCGCATAAGATTTGAATTTTGATTTGGAACAATACCAACAGTATTGATTTCGCTTTTTGTTTCTTCAACATTATTTACGGTATTTTTGGCAAGAAGAAGAAAATTATCTTTTGAAATTCCGAATACTGGAGTACTACTAAAAGAAAAAGCTTTAGAACCAACATTTTTCACCGTTGCAAAAACTTGAAAATAAACATGTTTTGACATGTTTTCCTTGTTGTCATCTTTAATTGTAATTGTAGCAGTTTCAGCGTTTGTTACCTTCATTTCAATAGTAGTGTCGTTGAGGGATAGTGATAGTTTCTCATTTAAATTTCCAGCTTTTGTCAATGACTTTTCTACAGGTGGTGTTTTATTATCTTTCAAAAATGGTGCTTTTGGATTATTAACTTCAATAATATTAAGAAAGATAGATCCTACAAGTAGAACAAAGATAAAAAAAGGAAGTATGTATTTTTTAATTTGTTGCATAAATTTAAAACTCACTTTCTGAGTGACTTAAAGAAATCTTTTATTAGCTGTTTAGATTCATCGCTACAAATCCCTTTTGTAATATCAGGATAGTGATTAAAAGAAGGTTTTGGAAATTGTTCAAACAATGAAAATAAGCCCTTTTGCTTTTCAGCACTTGCACTGACAACAACACGGCTTAGATGGGATTGAATAATTGCTCCACTGCACATAATGCAAGGTTCAAGAGTAACATAAAGAGTACAATCTTCAAGGCGCCAACTACCGATATGAGAACAGGCTTCTTCAATAGCCATAATTTCTGCATGACAAGTTGCCTTTTGAAGCATTTCTTTTTGATTGAATCCTCTGCCGATGATTTCACCGTTATGAACAATAATTGCACCAACAGGGATTTCATTGTACAAGAAACTTTTACGGGCCTCTTCAATAGCAATATTCATATAATATATATCAAGATCTAACATAGATAAGATCCTTTACTTTAGAATATAAAAAATGTGCTTAGGAGTCCACACATCCCTAAAACCTCTTAAGGCTGCTTCCTTCCGGATCTGACCTGGTTCAACGTATAGAAATTGTGGGCTAAGCACGCTTATATTATAACACATTTTTTCTTTAAAATGCAATATTTTACTGTATTTCTTTTTTACCTCTCATGTAAGGAACAAGTACTTCTGGAATTTCAATTGTTCCATCTTCTCGTTGATAATTTTCAATGATTGCCGCGAAAGTTCGACCAACAGCAAGACCAGAACCATTGAGGAGGAACGGGTATTCTGTTTTGCTTTCTTTAGTTCTTTTAAATCGAATGTTGGCACGTCTTGATTGGAAATCAGTCGTAAGAGAACAAGAAGAAATTTCTTTATATGCATCATATGAAGGAAGCCATACTTCAATATCATATGTTTTTGTTGCATTTGCTCCAGTATCACCACTGCAGAGTTTGATAACGCGGTAAGGAAGTTTTAAAAGTTGGAGAATTCTTTCAGCATCGTTTGTAATGTTTTCAAGTTCTTGAGCACCTTCCTCAGGGAGACAATACTTAAACAATTCTATTTTATCGAATTGATGTTGTCTGATTAATCCACGAGTGTCACGACCAGCAGCACCAGCTTCACTACGGAAATTTGTTGTAAAGCCTGTATAATTGAGCGGGAAAGCAGATGCTTCAAGTATTTCGTCACGGTGAATGTTTACGAGTTGAACTTCTGTAGTTGGAATGAGGTAAAAACCACGCTCATCAGTAAGTTTGAAAAGGTCCTCTTCAAATTTAGGGAGTTGTCCTGATGCAGTTAAGCTTTCTTTGTTACTAATAAGAGGGAAGTTGAATTCGGTATATCCATTATCGATATGTGTATCAAGCATGAACTGAATAAGAGCACGTTCAAGTAATGCACCATCTTTTTTTAATATGGCGAAGCGACTTCCAGTGATTTTTGCAGCACGTTCAAAGTCAACGATATCAAGTGTTTTTACAAGATCCCAGTGTGGAATTGGTTCAAAAGAAAATGCTCTTGGCACATCGTGTTTACGGATTTCAACATTTTCATCTTCTGTTTCACCGTAAGGCACATCGTCTGCAAGTAAGTTAGGTACAGAAAGTAGGAGGGTGTGAAGTGTTTCAGACAGTGTTTTGCTTGTTTCTTCAAGTGTTTCAATTTTTTCACCAATCTCATTTGAATTATTGATTATAGTTTCAAATTCTTGGTTTAAAGCTTCGATTGTTTTTTCAACAGTTTCTTTCTCAAGGTTTGTAGCATGATGAGTTTCTTTAGTTTTTTCTACGAGACTCATGATACGCTTGAGTTCACCACCTTGCTTAGCAAAAGTGTTCCTTTGAGCTTTTAAATCATCGATAACAGGAATGATAGTACGGCGTTCAGCATCAGTGTCTTTGATTTGTTTTAGTATTTCTGTGTAATCTCCGCTACGTTTATTCAAGTTGTTAACAACGTAGTCAAAGTTTTCTCGAATTTGTTGAATGTCTAACATAGTAATAACCTCCAAAATATAAAAAAAACACCTACTTCAAGGGACGCTAATGTGCGTGGTGCCACCCTAATTTGTTTCACGTGAAACATCTCAAACCGATAACCGTGGAAACGGGACAATTAAGTCACTCAGAGGGAGATTCGTATTATGTGTATTTGTACTGTTCCACCTTATCAGTACTCTCTATGAAAACACACGGTATAATATTACTTATCCTCGTCAACGTTTTATGTGATAAGTATAACATATAGTAAAGGAAAAGACAACCCTAATGTTTCACGTGAAACATTATTCTGTAAGTTATAAATATAGCACAGTAGAGGTTGAGAAAAAAGTGTAAATTTGTTATAATTATACTACTTATATAGAGGTGTGAATTATGATAAAAACAATAGAAATCAAAGGAATTGCGTCGTGTTATAAACGTGATGGAAATGGAAAATCAGCATTTGTGTTATTACATGGGTGGGGACAAAATAAAGAGATGTTTGATCCTATGTATATGTTTCTAGCATCTCAAAAAAAGACAGTGATTTCAGTTGATTTTCCAGGATTTGGAAAATCAGAAGAACCTAAAGATGTATACGGTATAAAAGAATATGCTGAGTGGTTACAAGCACTATTAGAACTTGAAAATATAGAGGACGCTATATTTGTTGGACATTCATTTGGATGTAGAGTAGCTTATTATTATAGTGCAAATAAATTGGGAAGAATTAAAAAACTATTAATGACAGGTGCAGCAGGTATAAAGCCTAAAAGATATTTGAATTACTATGTGAAAGTATATACTTATAAAATGATGAAGATATTATTACCTGCAATAGGAATGAAACATGTATTAGAGTATAAACAACGGAATGCAGGGAGTAGTGATTATAAAAATGCTACACCAATTATGCGAGGAATTTTGTCGAAAGTTGTAAATGAAGATTTAACGGGAGTTTTGTCAAAGATAGAAATACCAACATTGCTAGTCTTTGGTGAAAATGATGATGCTACACCACTAAGTGATGGTAAGATAATGGAACAGAGAATACCAAATGCAACACTCATTGTTTATGAGAAAGAAGGTCATTATGCATATTGGAATCAGAAAGAAAGATTTTTAATAGATGCAGCAACATTCTTTTCAGAAGAACTTGAAAGCGAGGTGTGGTAATGAATGTTTTTATGTGTATAATAATTTATTTGCTCTTAATGTATGCAGGGTATTTAAAATTCCAGCATAGTTTACAAATGTTACAGCAATCAAGCTATTATTTTGGAAGATATGGGAAATGGATTGGTGGGCACCCTTTAACGGTTCTACAACCTGTTGAACTTATTACATTATTAGGTGCGAGTGTAGCATTCTTAACACCGAAATTGGCAACAGGTCTGATGATAATAGGTGTTTTGTTAACAATCTATTCGTATACGTATCGATTAAAATTACAAAATAAGAAACCGCTTGTTTGGACGTGGCGAGTTAAACGACTAACAGTTACTTGCTTAGTAATGATGGGATTAGAATTTTCTATTGGATTTTTTGTAATTCAAAGTTTAGGTGTAGAGTCAAACTTTGTAACGATTGCTTTAATTATGACTTGCTTGGTTGCACTAGTATATATTCAAGTATTACTTGCGAATATTGTAAATCAACCCGTTGAGAAATATGTAAGAAATACATTCATCAATGATGCAAAACAAATTGTAAATAACCATAAAAACTTAAATGTTATTGGAATTACAGGAAGTTATGGAAAAACAACAACAAAACATGTTGTATCAACTATTATGAGTGAGGCCTTTCATACTGTAATGACACCTGAGAGTTATAATACACCTATGGGTATTACAATTACAATTCGAAAATTTTTAAAACCAATACATCAAGTTTTTGTTTGTGAAATGGGTGCTTATAAAAAAGGAGAAATTCAAGAATTGGTGGATATTGCGACACCACATATCGGTATTTTAACTTCAATAGGACCACAACATCTTGAAACATTTGGTACATTAGATAACGTTCAACGAACGAAATTTGAATTGATAGAAGGTTTACCAAAGAGCGGAATCGGTATTTTAAATAAAGATGAACCGCTTATTGCTGCATACGAAGTAAAAAATAATTGTAAAATTGTATATTATGGAATTGACCGTAAAGATGTTGAATATGGCGTAAAAAACATAGAATATTATGAAAAAGGCATGAATTTCACGGCAATTATAGAAGGTGAAGAATATTCTATGCAAACACAACTTCTAGGTCACCATAATCTTCAAAATATTTTAGCAGGAATTGCAACAGCTCATCAAAGCGGAGAATCAATTGATGCAATTATTAAAGGGGTTTCAAAATTAAAAGCGCCGCCACATCGACTTGAAATGAAGAAACAAGGACTATACACCCTCATTGATGATGCTTTCAATGCTAATCCAGTAGGATCAAAAATGGCCTTGAACGTTCTAGGACAAATGCCAGGTAAAAAAATTGTAATTACACCAGGTATGATAGATTTAGGAAAAGAACAAATTCGTTTAAATGTAGAGTATGCAGAGGCAATGAGTGAAGTTGCAGACTATGTTATTCTAGTTGGAAAGAAACAAGCAGAGGTATTAGAGCAAGGCTTGATAAAGCATGGATTTCCGAAAGAGCAGTACTATATCGCATCAGATATTCACGATGCACTTAAAAAAATGAATACAGTTGTTGAAGAAGGTGCATTTGTGTTGCTAGCAAATGATTTACCTGACTTATATTTATAAAAAAGATGTGATTGATTCAATCACATCTTTTCTTTTGGTTTATAGTTGTTCATAAGTTTCAAGCATTGATTCAAATGATTTCATTGAAGTATTCCAGAAATCAAAAGCTTCGAGATCAACATTCATAGACGAAGCTACATCACAAGCATTTTTATATCCTGTTAGAATGAGCATGTCATCGTATTGTTGAATGAAGTCAGAAGGATTTTCTTGATATTTTTCATAGAGTCCCGCAGAGTAAAGAAGTCCAAAGGCATAAGGGAAATTATAGTAATCGTGATAGAAGTGGTGTAAAATAGCAATCCAATTTGTTCCTTTATTTTCAGCATGGTCAAAACTATCACCAAGATATTCTTTGTATAAGTCGATTTCAATTTGTGATAATGTTTCAGCCTCAAGAACATCGCCATTTTGATATCTTTCAATAATTTCTTTTTCAAATCGGAAACGAAGATAAATAATAAGTGTAGAAATCGAGAAATCAAGAAGTGTGCTATCGAGTATTTCGAGTTTTTCACTATCGGTTGCTGTTTTTAATAGTTCATCTTTAACAATACGCTCAGCTAAGTTAGACGCAGTTTCAGCAAGTGGAAGTGAGTAGCGAGAAAGTGTGTATTCACCACTTGATAAAACTTGTCCATGGTATGCATGTCCTAATTCATGGGCAAGTGTAATAATATCACCGATGTTCCCGTTGTAGTTCATCATGATATAGCTAAGGTTTGCGTTGTGAACAGAATAGCAAAAAGCACCTGAACGTTTGTTTTCGCGCGGTAAGTAATCTACCCATGATTCATTGAAGGCACGAGTCGCCACCGTTTTTTTATTATCAGAAAATTTTCCAAAACAATTTAAAATAATGTTTTGAGCATCTTCAACACTGTATGTTGTTTCACTTTTTCCAATAGGAGCAGTTAAATCATAAGGTTTAAGAGCAGTTGTTCCAAGTTTTTTAGCTTTAGCTTTGAAAAAGCGTTGGATGAGAGCAACATTCTTTTCAACAGCAGTCCAGAGTGAATCAAGTGTTTTTTCAGTCATCTTAGAAGAAAGAACAACTTCCTGAATAATTGAATCATATCCACGGAGTTGGTTTGTTGTAATGCTTTCTGTTTTAATAGAACGAAGGGTTTGAGCGAGGATTGGCGCAATCGTGAGTCTTGAATCGGCAACAGCATTATATGTTGCTTTACGAATTGCAGCATCATCACTCTGTAAGTATTTGTTTGCAGAAGAAAGAGGAAAGGTTTGCATCACACCGTCAAGTTCAATTGAAAAAGTGAGCTGTGATGTTAATTTTCCATAAAGTGTTTGCCAAGCTTCACTTCCAGAACTTCGAAGTTTAGCAATAAGTACTTCTTCGTTTTCTGAGAGTAAATATTTACTATTTTCAACGATGTCTAAACAAAGTGATTTGTAAGTATCAGGGAGTTGATTGAAAACAGCGTCTTTCTCAGGAAGCAAAGCAATATACTTTGAAAACTTAACAGCAATTGCATAATAGTCCGCAAGTCGACTGTAAAGTGAAGATAAAAGTGATTCAGCATCATTGTTAGCGGTATCAACAGAAGAGATAAGTTCTGGATATGCGATAAGTTTTGCTACTTGAGAGTAAGTTTCATTTTGCTTTTTAAAATATAAATGAATAGTGTTAACTGCATCTGTGTTGTTTTGAAAAGCAGCGTCACACCATTGTAAAAAAGATTCTAATGAGTCGAAAGTTGTTTCGATATCAGAAATGAGTTTAGGATCATTAAGATCACTATAAAGATGGGAAAGATTCCATAGATAGTTTTGCATATAAGTAAACTCCTTTTTGTTATTATCATTTTGTTTCAATTATAGCACAAAGATAGTGTTTGTGGTAAAATAATAAGATAGAGAAACGAAGTGATAGAGGAGAATTTTATGGCAAAGGTTAAAACCGCCTTTTTTTGTACAGAATGTGGATATGAATCAGCAAAATGGGTTGGAAAGTGTCCAAGTTGTCAAAACTGGAATACGTTTGTTGAAGAACTTAAGCAGCAAACCACGAGTAATAACCATCACTCAATTTCAACTCAGACAAGAGCGGAGAAAATACGATTTATAGAAGAAAGTGATGTTACAAAGACAGCGACAGATTATCAAGAGTTCAATCGAGTTCTTGGTGGCGGCGTTGTACCAGGAAGTCTTATTTTAATTGGTGGAGATCCAGGGATTGGAAAATCAACACTACTGCTTCAAGTTGCGAATAATATAGGTTTGAAAAATACGGTGCTATATGTTTCTGGTGAGGAATCTGCACGTCAAATAAAACTTCGTGCTTCCCGCCTTGGAACACTTGCAGAAGAACTGTACTTGTATGCTGAAAATGACATGAGCTTAATTGAACAGCAAATAGATCAATTGCAACCAGAGTGTGTTATTATCGACTCTATTCAGACGATTTATTCACAAACGATAACAAGTGCTCCGGGGACAGTTTCGCAAGTTAGAGATTGTACGGCACAGTTGATGCGAATTGCTAAAAGTAAACGTGTTACCATTTTTATTGTCGGTCATGTGACAAAGGATGGAATGATTGCTGGTCCTAAAATGCTTGAGCACATGGTTGATACCGTTTTATACTTTGAAGGAGAACGCCATAATACATATCGGATTTTAAGGGCAGTAAAAAATCGCTTTGGAGCAACGAATGAGTTGGCAATTTTTGATATGCAAGCGAGTGGTCTTGTCGAGGTGACAAATCCTTCAGAATTGTTTTTATCAGAGCATGAAACAGCCAATTCAGGAGTGGCTATTGTGGCAACACTTGAAGGGACAAGGCCACTGCTTATTGAAGTTCAAGCGTTGTTATCACCAACTGCATTTGGGAATCCAAGAAGGATGACGAGTGGTATTGATACGAATAAAGTGGCGCTAATTTTAGCAGTACTAGAAAAGAAGAATGGATTACTATTACAATTACAAGATGTTTTTATGAAAGTCACAGGTGGTGTGAAAATTGATGAGCCAGCGATAGACTTAGCAGTAGCGATGGCAATTACATCATCATTTAAAGATAAACCATTACCATTTGATACAGTTATTATTGGCGAAATTGGTTTAACTGGCGAAATTAGACAAGTGACAAAAGTAGAAGATCGTATTAAAGAAGCAGAAAAGCTCGGTTTTACAAGGATTGTTATACCAAATGGAAACTTTTCTAAATTACAAATGAAAACAAAAATAGAGGTTGTACCTGTTAAAACAGTACAGGATGCAATACGAATACTTTTTTAGAAGGTGACAAAGTTATGCTGAATGTTGGAATCTATGGAATATTTATTACAGTTGCAATTTTTATATCAAATCAGATTTTTAAGAGTCAATTCCAATTATCAAAGGAACTTGAACGAAAAATAGGGCATATTGGATTTGGTAGCATTGCACTCTCGGCACCGTTTGTATTTGGAGAAAAATGGCAATTCATAGCAGTAATTATCTATTTACTTATTTGGTTTTATCTGATTCGAAAATTGACAATTTTTCGAGGTGGCTTGTATGATGTTGTACATTTATCAAGTCGGCCAACGATTGGTGATTTGCTTTTTCCATTATCTGTGGTAGGTTTATGGCTTTTGATGTCACCGAGTGATGTTTCGTATTATATTGTTTCTATTCTTGTTATGAGTTTAGCAGATAGTGGTGCATCTCTTATTGGAAAACTTTATCCATATGGAATGTATAAAGTAGCAAAATCAACAAAATCATTAAGTGGGTCTTTTGTTTTCTTTGTTATTACAATTATAATATTTACTTTTTTTAAAGAGAGTATACCGTTGACAGGGAGTCAATTTGTATTTCTCGCAATTGCCACAACCGTTGCCGAGGCAATATCTGGCTATGGACTTGATAACATGACAATACCACTTGTGTTGTATGCTGGGTTTCATATGTTTTAGGAGGATAGGTAATGACAAGCTATAGTGCAATTATTTTGTGTGCAGGAAGTGGAACACGATCTGGACTGGAATATAATAAGGTCTTTTATTTATATGAAGAAAAGCCATTGTTTTTACATGCTGTGGAATCATTTGTAGCTGATGAAATGTGCACACAAGTAATTATCGTTACAAAAGCAGAAGAACGGTCTGATTTTAAATCGTATATGCATCATTCAATAGATACAAAAGTTATTTTTGTTGATGGTGGTGAAGAAAGAAGTGATAGTGTTGCCAATGCAATAGAACACGTTTCAGAATGTTTTGTATTGATTCATGACTCAGCACGAAAAGGTGTTGATAAAAGTGATTTACATGAATTAGTACACGTGTTAGATTCTTGTGATGCAGCATTACTTGGCTTACCAATTGCTGATACGGTGAAACGAGTCAGAGATGGTAAGGTGGAAAAAACAGAAGATAGAAGTGTGTTATTTTTAGCTCAAACACCGCAAGCGTTTCATACGCAACATTTAAAAGCATTGATAAAAAAAGCACAAGTTGAACAATTTCGTATAACGGATGAAATAATGCTTGTAGAACATTATCAAGAAAATGCCAATATTCAAATGCTAAGAGGATCAAAAAAGTATAATAAGTGGACATATGAAGAAGATTTTTGGAGGTAGAAGATGTTTCGAATCGGACAATCAACAGATATTCATCAAATAGAAGAAGGAAGAAAACTTATTTTAGGTGGTGTTGAAATAGATTCGCCATTTGGATTGAAGGGACATTCAGATGCAGATGTATTGTTACACGCAATTACAGAAGCAATTATAGGAGCGCTAGGTAAGGGAGATATAGGAACGCATTTTCCAGATACAGATCCGAAGTATAAAGGAATAGATTCATCAATTTTATTAAAGGAAACGATAGAGTTGATGGAACATGAAGGATATGAAATTGGAAATATTGACAGTCTTATCATGGCTGAAAAACCAAAATTATCACAATATAAGAAAAAAATGGAAAAATCTATTGCAAACATCTGTAATGTCGATATTAACCAAATAAATGTAAAAGCTACGCGTGGAGAGAAGCTGGGATTCATTGGAAGAGGCGAAGGAATGCAGGCGCAAGCCATTGTCCTCCTTGTTCAGAGTAGACAAAAAAAATAGAGTATGTTATACTATAGCGTGTAAACGCAAACAATTACTCATGCGTCTATAGGAGGAATATATGAACGTAACAGATGTAAGAATGAAAATTATGAATGGTGAGTCAGCAGTTAAAGCAAGAGCATCAATTACACTGGATAATGCATTTGTAGTGCGTGGTGTAAAAGTAATTGCTGGAACAGAATCACTTTACGTTGCTATGCCAAGTACAAAAGATAAAGAAGGCAAATATCAAGATACAGCGCATCCTATTGTTACAGAGCTAAGAGTTGAAATTACGGAAAAAGTACTTGCAGAGTACAACCGTTTGATGGAAGAAGAACTTCCAGCAGAATAGAGTAAGAAGCAAGAGTTTTCTCTTGCTTTTTTAAATATGTATTTATCAATGTTGTACTTTAAAAAATAGTGTTCCAGTATAAATTTGTGATACAATAATATTAGTAAAGGTGTTGGAGAAGAATAGCACCAATTGGCGTTGTCGGACTTGACACAGAATAATTCAAACAAAGCGGAAAGTGAAATATTTACACTATCGCTGTGAAGTTTCACGTATAAAAGTGTTTGTAATTTGGTGACGTATGCGAAAACAATAAAAATTCGCTAAAGTGATTAGATAAAACAAGAAAAAGCTTTGTTTCGACAGAGCTTTTTGTCATTTGTTTGAATGGATAATAAAGAAGGTGAATATACAATGCAAAATATAAAAACAAATAGTGAAATTGTAAGTTGTATTCCTGAAAGTGCGACTAGTTGTATGAATAGTCGAGAAGATGGTTTATTACCAGATGAAATTGAAGCACTTCGTAAACAGTTTGGTGAGAATAAGATAGAAGAAAAAAAAGGTGAACCATTATGGCGTATTTTTTTAAAAAATTTCACATCGCTTATGGCGTTCTTATTGTGGATTGGTGGATTTATTGCATTTTTTTCAGGAACACCAGAGCTAGGGATAGCTATTTGGATGGTTAATATTATCAATGGTCTGTTTAGCTTTTTCCAAGAACGAAAAGCAGGAAAAGCGATGGATGCACTCAAACAATTATTACCATCATATGCACGTGTAATTCGCGATGGGAAAGAACAAAAAATATTATCTGAAGAACTTGTTCCAGGTGATATTATGTTGATTGAAGAGGGTGATAGAATCTCGGCCGATGCACGTTTAATCATGACGACAGACCTTCAGGTAAATCAATCATCACTTACAGGGGAATCAAATCCGGTAAGAAAGAATCAAGCTGCTATCACACAAACAGACTTAGCACGGTTTGAGTATAAAAACCTCATTTTCGCAGGAACAACAGTTGCTAGTGGAAGTGGGAAATCAGTAGTCATAGCGACCGGGATGGAAACTGAATTTGGTAAAATTGCGAATTTGACCCAATCACTTACCGAGGAAAAAAGCCCGCTGCAAAAAGAGTTAGACACGATTACGAAGCAAATATCTATTATTGCGATTTCAGTAGGTATCTTTTTCTTTGTGGCAGCTGTTTTCTTTATTAAACAACCAATAGCACAAGCATTTGTTTTTTCACTAGGGATGATTGTTGCCTTTATTCCAGAAGGATTATTACCGACAGTAACATTATCACTAGCGATTGCAGTTCAGCGTATGGCAGAAGAGCATGCACTTGTAAAAAAACTATCCTCAGTTGAGACGTTGGGATCAACAACGGTTATTTGCTCAGATAAAACGGGTACATTAACACAAAATGAAATGACGGTAAATCATGTTTGGTTGATGAATAGGGAGTTTGAAATAACAGGACTTGGTTATACGCCAGAGGGAAATATTTTATCATCGGGTGAAGAAATAAATCCGATAAATGAAACAGATTTACAACTCTTGTTAAGCGCATCTGCTTTATGTAGCAATGCACGAATTGTACCACCAAACGATAAAAATCCTAATTATACAGTATTAGGTGATCCAACAGAGGCGTGTCT
Source organism: Culicoidibacterales bacterium (assembly GCA_051649665.1). Taxonomy (GTDB): domain Bacteria; phylum Bacillota_I; class Bacilli_A; order Culicoidibacterales; family JBOFHN01; genus JBOFHN01. The sequence continues at coordinate 3,130 of JBOFHN010000004.1, read as the reverse complement.
TGGTGTTGCAGCGAAAAAAGCCGGTATTGATATGGATGCGCGTATGAAAAATGCTGTACGTATTCGAGAATTACCATTTGATTCAACACGCAAGCGAATGAGTACTATTCATCAATTATCAGAACCTTTGTATGGATCAACGAGAGTTTCATTTAGCAAAGGAGCTCCAAAAGAAACAATTGAATTGTGTAATCAATATTTAGAAAATGGACAAGTACAAGTGATGGATGAACAAGTCCGTGAAAAAATCATGACGATGAATGATGAGTATGCGAAAAAAGGGCTCCGAGTTTTAGCTGTTTCTTATCGCTTATTAGATACCATCGAACTTCCGAGTAGTTTAGTGGAATATACGCCAGAGCTAATAGAAGAAGATATGGTGTTTATTGGTCTTGTAGTTATGGCAGATCCACCACGAATTGAAGTTGCTGAAGCAGTTAAAAAATGTCATGAAGCGAGTATTCGAATCATTATGATAACAGGTGATTATGGATTAACAGCAGAAAGTATTGCGAAACGAATTGGTATTGTGCAAGGAGAAAACCCTCGTGTTATCACAGGGATGGAACTTGGTAAATTAAGTGATGAAGAGCTTAAAATTGCATTAGCTGATGAAGTTATTTTTGCACGAGTTGCACCTGAGCAAAAATATCGAGTTGTGAGTAATTTGCAAGAAATGGGAAACATTGTTGCAGTGACAGGTGATGGTGTAAATGATGCGCCTGCTCTAAAAAAAGCCGATATTGGTGTAGCAATGGGAATAGCTGGAACTGATGTTGCGAAAGAGTCAGCGGATTTAATATTAACAGATGATAATTTTGCTTCAATTGTCCGAGCTGTTGAAGAAGGGCGAGCAGTTTATAATAATATTCAAAAGTTTTTATTGTATATTTTTGGTAGCAATGTACCAGAGGCTATACCATCTGCTGTTTTCTTACTCTCGCGTGGAATGATTCCGCTACCGTTGACAGTAATGCAGATATTATCAGTTGATTTAGGAACTGATATGATACCAGCACTTGGTCTTGGTGTAGAATCACCAGAAGCTGGTGTAATGAAGCAACCACCGCGAGATTTAAAAAAACCAATGTTAAATAAAAAAATGCTGATAAAAGCATTTCTTTGGTATGGTATGTTAGAAGCAACGATTGCGATGGGAGCATTTTTCTTCGCTAACGTGATGAATGGATGGAGTGGTGGTTCTTTAGCAACAAGTGGAATTATTTATCGTGAAGCAACAACGATGACGTTAGGGGCTATTGTATTTTGTCAAATTGGTTTAGCTATGAATTGTCGAACAGGAAGTTTATCGGTGTTTAAAGTTGGCTTATTTAAAAATAAACTCGTAAACATTGGTATTCTTGTTGAGATCGCACTGTTCTGCGCACTATCATATATCCCGTTTTTCCATGAATTATTCAATACAGCTCCGCTACATATGGGCGAGTGGATTTATTTGCTACTATGTCCAATTCCGATGATACTACTTGATGAATTAAGAAAAAAAATAGTCCGAAATCAAAAAGTAAAAGGAGGAGTATAAAATGAAAATTATTATTGTTGGTTGTGGTCGACTCGGAGTAAATCTTGCCAAAGACCTGATTCAAGAGAAACATGAAGTTGTAATGGTGTGTAAAGAAAAACATTACCAACATCAAATAGAGCACTTACAATTTACACAACTGCTCACCGGTGTAGAATTTGATCGTGATGTTTTAGAAGCAGCAGGAATAGAACAAGTAGATGGACTTATTGCTTGTACAGAAAGTGATGAAACAAATGCGCTTGTTGCAAGAATTGCTCGTAATATTTATCGAGTTCCAAAAGTAATAGCTCGATTATATGATCAAAGAAAAGTTGATGTGTACAATGCACTTGGAATTCAAGTGCTTGCAACTACACAGTGGGGAGTAGAAAGAGCAAAACAAATGCTTACATTTAGCAGAGTTGAAATAGTTATGAGCCTTGGAAATAATGGAGTTGAGATTATTCGAATAGCAATTCCAGAATTACTAGTCTCTAAAAAAATAAATGACGCATTTCCAGTACATGATATGGGAGTTGTTGCACTTGTACGTGATAATACGTCAGTTATTCCCGATAGAATGATGGTGTTGGAAAAAGGTGATATATTGTATCTTTCAGTACGAAGCGAAATGATCGCTCAAATTAATCAAATATTAGAGATGTAGGAGGATAAAGTGATGAAAGTAATTATCATTGGTGGTGGAAAAATAGGCTCTTATGTTGGTCAAATATTATCTGAATCAGGTTGTGAAATTAAAATTATAGAACATCGAGAGGCAGTGATACACCAATTGTATAAAGTATTTCCTAAGTCCTCTATTATTGAAGGCGAAGGAAGTGATATGAGTATATTAGAGGAAGCTGGTATAAGAAGTACTGATGTTGTTGCAGCAGTGACAGGGTCTGATGAAGTTAATCTTGTTGTATCTACAATTGCAAAATATGAATTTGGAATTAAAAAAGTGATTGGTCGCGTGAGCAATCCTAAAAATGACTGGCTTTACACACTTGAAATGGGAGTTGATGTTAAAATTTCACAAGCTTCGATGATTGCCAATATTATTGTTGATCAAATAAAGGAATAATCTGAAATCAATATATACCTTTAAATGATATGAATAACTGGTCAAATTAATGTTTGATCAGTTATTTTAAATTAGTGTAATAAATAATGTTAAAATAATATAAAAATAGTTGGCAAATAAAGTAGAATAATATATAATGTAAACGTAGTGTATTTTAAGAACACTGCATATTTTTTCAGCCACATTGAAAGGGGTTACAGTTATGAAAAGAATAGGGAGTTTGTTGGCAGTAGTACTACTATTGTTAGCAGGGTTAATTGCGCCACAAGTTGCATCGGTGAGCGCGGCGACAACAACAACGATAGATTTAATATCGATTAATGATTTCCACGGTCGTCTTGAACAAGCGGGAAAAGATCCAGGACTTGCAAAAGTTGCCGGGCATATTAAACAATATCAAGCAACAAATCCAAATACGGCTGTTTTAGCAGCTGGTGATTTATTCCAAGGAAGTCCGCTTTCAAATTTAACAAAAGGAGAAGCATCGGCAAAAGCATTAAAAGAATTAAATATTCAAT
>JBOFHN010000003.1:0-1531 GCA_051649665.1 Culicoidibacterales bacterium | reverse complement strand
GGTGGATTTGAACGTTTTGTAGCTGAACAAATTATCAATGATAGTAATCCAACAGCTCTGAACTGGTGCAACAAATTTAATGGAATTTTAGATATTATAACTCATTTTATTTGAAAAAAATTTGCCTCCACTTTACTTTTGAACATAAAAAAACCAGTCTTCCACTGACTGGTTTTTTTATATTCTAAATTATAAATTTTTCATGAGGCCGATAACAAATTACATTAAACATCACAGCGCTCTTTTACACATTAAATCTAAACAGTACAACGTCGCCATCTTGCATAATGTATTCTTTTCCTTCAAGGCGATATTTCCCTGCAGCACGTGCTTCTTGCTCTCCACCGAGTGTTAAAAGATCATCATACGCAACAACTTCTGCACGGATAAATCCTTTTTCAAAATCAGTGTGAATAATTCCTGCACATTGTGGTGCTTTCATTCCTTTTCGGAACGTCCATGCACGTACTTCTTTCACCCCTGCTGTAAAGTATGTTGCAAGTCCTAAAAGATCATATGTTGCACGCGCAAGAAGATTAATCCCTGGAATTTCAACTCCAAGATCATTTAAAAACTCTGTTTTCTCTTCTTCTTCAAGTTCTGATAATTCAGCTTCGATTTTCGCCGAAATAACAACCGTTTCTGCTCCTTCTTGAGCAGCGTAATCTTGAACAATTTTCACATACGGATTATTACCATAGTCTGCAATTTCTTCTTCACTTACATTTGCCACATATAAAATTGGTTTAATCGTTAAAAGATTCAATTGTTTCACATATGGAATTTCATGATCTTGAAGTTCAACACTACGCGCTGGTTTTCCTGCTTCAAAAGCTTCTTTAATTCGCTTTAGTGCTGGGAATTCAATCGCAGCATCTTTATCTTTCATCTGTGCGAGCTTTTCAAGTCTCTTCATTCTCTTTTCAACAGAGTCAAGGTCAGCAAAAATTAGCTCTAAATTAATTGTTTCAATATCGCGAAGTGGATCAACATCACCATCAACATGGGTAACATCTTTATCTTCAAAGCAACGAACAACTTCTACGATTGCATCAACTTGTCGAATATGACCTAAAAACTGATTTCCAAGTCCTTCTCCTCGTGATGCTCCACGAACAAGACCGGCAATATCTGTAAATTCAAATGCTGTAGGAACTGTTTTTTGAGGTTTTACTAATTCTGTAAGTTTATTCAAACGTTCATCCGGTACTTCAACTACCCCAACATTTGGATCAATTGTCGCAAATGGATAATTTGCTGCAAGCGCTCCTGCTTTTGTAATTGCATTAAAAAGTGTTGATTTCCCTACATTGGGAAGTCCTACGATTCCTGCTGTTAATGCCATAACTATACTCCTTAAAAAAGTGCACAAGAATTGTACCTGCACACTTCGCTTATTTTATTACTTATTTCTTAAAATTGTATGTCTTTCTTTTCCTTCTCCAACACTTTCGGTTTTAACAAGAATTCCAAACACACTTTCACTAATTGCTGTATGAATAAGACGTCGTTCATATGAGTTCATCGGTGG
>JBOFHN010000002.1:0-5543 GCA_051649665.1 Culicoidibacterales bacterium | reverse complement strand
ATATTTAAATAAAGAGATTGAAACAATTGTTGGTTTTCAAACTGACAAACCATTCAAGCGTTCACTTCAACCGTTTGGTGGAATTCGTATGGCAGAAGTTTCTGCTGAAAGTTACGGATACCATGTTGATCCTGAAGTAAGTGAAATTTTCACTAAATATCGTAAAACACATAACCAAGGTGTGTTTGATGCGTATAATGCAGATATGCGTGCTGCACGTAAAACAGGAATTATCACAGGTCTTCCAGATGCGTATGGACGTGGACGTATCATCGGTGATTATCGACGTGTTGCGCTTTATGGAATTGATTTCCTTATGGCGGATAAAAAGAAATATTTAGATAATATGTCAAAGCGTATGACATCAGAAAATATTCGCGATCGTGAAGAAATTTCTGAACAAATTCGTGCACTTGCTGAAATTAAGCAAATGGCTGCATCTTATGGATATGATGTTTCAAAACCTGCACAAACTGCACAAGAAGCAATCCAATGGTTATATTTTGGATATCTTGCTGCGATTAAAGAGCAAAATGGTGCTGCGATGTCACTCGGTCGTACATCAACATTCATCGATATCTTCATTGAACGTGATTTACGTGCGAATGTTATTAATGAAATCCAAGCGCAAGAACTCGTTGATCATTTCATCATGAAACTTCGTCTTGTTAAATTTGCTCGTACACCAGAGTACAATGACTTATTCTCAGGAGATCCAACTTGGGTAACAGAGTCACTCGGTGGTGTTGGGATTGATGGTCGTCCACTTGTAACAAAAACATCATTCCGTTACTTACATACACTTGCAAACCTCGGTCCTGCACCAGAACCAAACTTAACTGTTCTTTGGTCAACTCGTATGCCAAAAGGATTCAAAGAGTTCTGTGCGAAAATGTCAATTTTAACTTCATCAATTCAATATGAAAATGATGATATTATGCGTGTTACACACGGAGATGACTATGCGATTGCATGTTGTGTATCACCGATGCGCGTCGGAAAAGAAATGCAATTCTTCGGTGCTCGTGCCAACCTTGCTAAATGTCTTCTTTACGCTATCAACGGTGGTGTAGATGAGAAATTGAAAATGCAAGTATCTCCACGTTTTGAACCAATTCGTGAAGATGTATTAAACTATGACGAAGTTATGGTGAAATACGAGCAAATGATGGAATGGCTTGCTGAATTATATGTAAATACACTCAATGTTATTCACTATATGCATGATAAATATGCTTATGAGCGTTCAGAAATGGCACTTCATGATCATCAAGTAAAACGTTATTTTGCAACAGGTATTGCTGGTCTTTCAGTAGTTGCTGATTCACTTTCTGCAATTAAATATGCAAATGTTGAAGTTATCCGTGATGAAGATGGTATCGCTATTGATTATAAAACAACAGGTGACTATCCAAAATACGGAAATAACGATGATCGAGTTGATGGAATTGCAACTGAACTCGTAGAAAAATTTATGAATATGATCCGTAAACATTATACTTACCGTGATGGATTCCCAACGATGTCAGTTCTTACTATTACATCAAATGTTGTATATGGTAAGAAAACAGGAAACACACCTGATGGTCGTCGTGCAGGAGCACCATTTGCACCAGGAGCGAATCCAATGCACGGTCGTGATAGCCATGGAGCACTTGCTTCACTTAAATCAGTGGCAAAACTTCCATTCCAACATGCAAGTGATGGAATTTCAAACACATTCTCAGTTGTACCTAATGCACTTGGAAAAGATGATGAAGGTATCACACTAGGAGATACATTCAGAGTGGATATGACACTCGAAGAACTTGGACTTACATTAGATGATATCGCGGTTGTCGAAGACGGTTGCGGTCCAAATGATGCATGTCGCATTCCAAATATCAATCTTGAGCCAAAGACGGAAAAATAACAAAAATTTAATTTGAGGTGATCTTTTTATGAAAACGAACAAAACACAAGTAGAAAATTTAGTAAACATGTTAGATGGATATGCAGAGGCTGGTGGACATCACTTAAACGTGAATGTTTTCAACCGTGAAACGCTTCTTGATGCACAACAACATCCAGAACGATATCCACAACTTACAATTCGTGTTTCTGGATATGCTGTAAACTTTACAAAGTTAACTAAAGAACAGCAAGATGATGTTATTGCACGTACATTCCACCAAGGTATGTAATGCAAACACTCGGATACGTCCACTCAATTGAGACTTTCGGGACTGTTGATGGTCCTGGAACTCGATTCATCGTCTTCTTACAAGGTTGTTTAATGAAATGTCAATATTGTCATAATCCAGATACATGGCAAAGCAATATTGGTGAACAGAAATCAGTCGAAGAAATTATGGATATGTTTGAACAATATCGTCCATTTTTAAAGGACGGGGGCATTACCGTTAGTGGTGGTGAACCAATGTTACAGATGGATTTCATCATTGAACTCTTTGAAGAAGCAAAGCGCCGTGGCGTTCACACGTGTCTTGACACGTGTGGCGCTACATTCAATGAAAAAAATGAAAAGCAGGTTGAAAAAGTTCGACGGTTGCTTGAATCAACAGATCTTGTTATGCTTGATATTAAGCATATTAACGATGAGGCACATAAAGTGCTTACTGGAGTTTCAAATGATCGTGTCTTGCGATTTGCATCGTTTTTAGATGAAAATGGAACATCAATACGAATCCGTCATGTTCTTGTTCCAACAATTACCCTCAACAACAAGTATTTGTATCAACTCGGGTATTTTTTAGGGAAACTCAATCATATTGAATCACTTGAAGTCCTTCCATATCATTTAATGGGGATTGCGAAGTGGGAACAAATTGGTCGTGAATATCCACTTAAAGGAATTCCAGAGGCAACTGCTGATGAAGCAAAGCATGCAAGACTTGTGATATTAAAAGGAATGCAAGATTATCGTGCAACACATTGAAAAGAGTGAGCCTTAGCTCACTCTTTTTTAATTTATATAATCAGTTCAAGTATTACAATAGTAGAAAATAGTGGTTCTCTTTTATCATTTCGTATAAAAGAAACATCTTATTGTGAAGACTTTTCACAATAAAAGTGTAAAAAAACACTTAACTAAAAACACTATGATTTATGAAGTAAATTTGTTAGAATATAGTTATGTACATGAGGTATATAATATGAATTTGTGAGGTGCAATATGCAATTTGTAACAGATAAAAATGGTTTTTTTGAAGTTCGCCTTGAATCTATTGGTGGACAAGGTGCATATTCCGCAGGACAAATGCTAGCTGAAATCGGAGTTCAAGGTTCTGATTTACATGCGATTTGCTTTGCTGATTATGGTTCAGAAAAAAAGGGAGCGCCAGTAAAAACGTTTATTCGTTTTGCGCCAAATACGACAAATATTTTAAATTATTCACCAGTTGAATCACCAAAAATTGTCGCTGTGTTCCATGAATTACTCTTTTTAACACAGCCGGTGTTAGCTGGTTTAGATCCTGAGGGGATTGTAATTGTCAATTCATCGCGCACACCAGATGAAATTCGTGAAGAGTTTAATCTTCCAAATCGTTATATTGCAACAGTTGATGCAACATCGATTGCACTTGAGTTGAAAACGAAATTAAATACGGCAATGCTCGGTGGAATCTTTAAAATGCTGGAATTTTTGAAACCAGAACTTGCTGAGGCTTCGATTGAAAAGCAATTTGGTTATAAATATCCTCATCTTGTAGGACCAAATGTTGAAACATTTGAGCGTGGAATGAAAGAATTACAAATCGGTGAATATCAGCCTGTTGCAGGAGAGGTTTCAACAAAAGCTCTAACGCCATTTGGATATGAAAATCAAGTTCTTGGTGGGACAATTCTTGGACCAAACACGATGACGAAAAATTTAACAGCATCTCGTGAGGGGATGCTTCCTGAATGGCTTGAAGAGAAATGTATTCACTGTGCAAAATGTGATACAGTTTGTCCTGATTTCTGTTTTGTATGGGAAAAAGGTGAAGACAAGCGTGGACGCGAGCAAATGTTTTTACGAGGTATTGATTATAACCACTGTAAAGGATGCTTGAAATGTATTCAAGTATGTCCAACATCTGCACTTCAAGATATGATAGAAACACGTGGTTATGCAGATGCAAATCGAGTTGTAAAACAATATCCTTATTTAGGAGGAAAACGATAATGACTAAACAACAGAAAAAAGTCTTTATGTCAGGAAATCAGATGTCAGCACAAGCTGCAGCTGATATTAATTATAATGTAATGGGTTATTATCCAATTTCACCATCGACTGAGGTTGCACAATATCTTGATATGCAAGCTGTGAATGGAAAACATGACATTAAACTCATTGCTGCCGATGGAGAACATGGTGCTGCCGGTATTTGTTATGGTGCTGCAACAACAGGGGCTCGTGTATTTAATGCAACAAGTGCCAATGGTCTTATGTATATGCTTGAGCAACTTCCAGTTCAATCAGGAACAAGATTCCCAATGGTAATGAACTTAATTAACCGTACAGTATCAGGACCACTCAACATTCATTGTGATCATTCTGATATGTATTTTGCCCTTAACGCAGGTTGGATTATGCTTGCTGGTTCAAATCCACAAGCGGTATACGACTTAAATATTATCGCTTTAAAAGTGGCAGAACATTTAGATGTTCGTCTTCCTGCAATGGTAAACTACGATGGATATATTACATCACATCAAAAACATAATGTTGAAGTATTTGAAAATCATGACGATGTTCGTGAATTTGTTGGACCATCGCAACTTGATAAACTCAATTTTATCGGTCAAGAAACACCAATTACAGTTGGTGGACATATGAAAGGTGATGAATTCATCAACAACCGTTATCAACTCGATGCAGCACATAAAAATGCGCTTCGCGTATATGATGAAGTTGCGAAGGAATATGCAGAACTTTCAGGTCGTCAATATGATGCTGTAGAGCGTTATCAAACAGAAGATGCAGACGTTATTATGTTTATTGTCAATTCATCAATGGACATTGCTAAAGCTGCAGTTGATCGCATGCGTGCAAATGGTCAAAAAGTAGGTCTTGTTCGTCCAAATATCATTCGTCCATTCCCACATGATGCACTTTATGATGCAATTAAAGATGCAAAAGCACTTGTTATTGCCGAACGTGCTGATTCACCAGGTGCTGAGGGTGGTAACCTTTCACACGATGTTAAAACAACGTTACAAGATCGTAAATCAATGTTACAAACCGTAACACGCATTTATGGACTCGGTGGAAAAGAATTTTATAACGAGGATGCTGAAGCTTTATTAAATCTTGGATTTGATCTCATTGCAGGAAATGATATCAAGACATTTGATTATCATGGTGTTACACCAGGTAATGATGATAAAACTGAATTTATTTCTCGTATTACTGAAGTACTTCCAAAAGATGCGTACAAATCAGGACTCATTACGACAAATTATAATGAAGAAACTCACCAAGTTGAAGTTAAAATTCCACCACTTCGAAATTTGACAGCTAAACCAAAACGTCTTGTTGGTGGACACGGAGCATGTCC
>JBOFHN010000001.1:0-13772 GCA_051649665.1 Culicoidibacterales bacterium | reverse complement strand
ATATAGTATGGCGTTTTATTAAGCAGCTCCTTATAGCGTTCTGCTAAAGAAACTACTCCGTTTTCAGTCGTAATTATACTTTCTGTAAATATACTCATATAGATTTTATCAATAAATCAATTGCAAATATAGCGTTAATATATAAAGTATCTATCATATTAATGTTTTTTAACTATTCAGTAGCTGTTTTATGCTGTAAAACATGTTTTTTATTGCTTTAAATAGATTTAAATGTGTTTATTTTGCAAATAAAAAATATGGAAAAAATACTACAAGCAGCACAACAAATTTCATATGAAATTTATGAAGATAAGGAATTAGTAAAAACTCTTTATGATAATTTGAAAAAACAAATAGAAATTAGAGCTGAAAAAGATAATATAAAATATATCGGAATACCTCATTTATTTATGAATGGATTAATGAATGATGGAGATGGATATATGACAATAAATTGCAGCCTTTTCTTTTAACTACTCATCTACTGCAGTTCTGTTTTTTCGGTCTGTAATTCCATCAACGCAATTATAACGTAATCGATCCAGATTGTGATTGAGCTTGTCAATCGGGATATTAGTTACTCTTCCTTCCACTATTTTCCAAACATAGTTTTCAAGTTCCATTTTTACATTCGGATTTTTTACAAAGTTTAGTTTGTAGCTTTGAACTATATCAATCCCAAGTCGTATGCCAATCTTACTTGTTTTTATAAAGTTCCACTTTTTCTTATTGGCTCGTGCAATTTCGTTAAGTCTTAGAACGTACTCTTCATCGTCCCGGTCTTTATCTGAACTATCGCACCAAATAAATAAGTTCCCGTTATAAGCTAATCCTTGTTTTTCATATTCCTTTTTTCTTCGTGCCTCTTCGACTTCTAACCCAACCGAAACTAAATCAAAACAATTTTGTGGTGTAGGCGTTGGTTCATAGCTTAAACATTCATCCCATAGTTCTTTTCCGACTCTACCTGTTCTGCCAAGTACAGTAGGGTCATTTGTAAATCCAAAGTCAATTGAAAGTGCCACTTCGTCAAATCCGCTTTCAGGGAACTCGTCAACCCATTCGTAGTTTTGATAAATTGCACCTGCTTCTGGGCATTGTTGCCCTTCTCCATAAATAAGCCATCTTCGCTTATTTATAGTTCCGTTTTTTTCGTTTAATTGGTTTATTGGGCGTAGTGTTTCGTCCTTAGTTTTCCATTCTCGTTTTTCAAAATCCCAATCAGAGAAATCATAAGGGCAACGGCTCATAATTTCCGCTTTAAACTGTGGTGGACAGAATTTATTATCCCAGAATGTAGTTTTTGTAAATAGTGTGTTGAAGCGACCTTCCCACCTGAATACCCAGTGATAAGTAAATTTTGGATTCCAGTCAGCAATAACGAGTTTTTGACAACGAAGTATCATATCTTCGAAACGTTCCTCGTTATCTTCGTCTAAAATCTCATTGTAAAAAACTATATCCGATTTACCAAGCTCCTCTTCGCCATCCATTCCGATAAATTTTATCGTACTTCCATAGCAATCATATACCGGACTTTGGTTTTCTCCTGTAACGCACTTTTCCTGAAAGTCGTGCATTGCCCTGAGTAAAGTCTTGAAGTCCTCTTTGAATGCCGTTTCACGAGCCGATTTAAGCGTTTTTCTGACAACATAACATGAAAGTGGCTCTACATTCTTATCTCTTGCCCTATCGTGGTTATTTTGGCAGCATAATGTGTAAATAAGTTGATATGCAGCAAAGGATTTCCCACTATTATGAACCAATATAGGATAACCGCAATCTAAATAATAATTATGATTATCTTCTACCGTAAGGTCGTATATTTCATTTAATACAATTTCCTCTACGCTTTCAATATCTTCTATATTTATTTCATATACCATGATAAATGTGGTTTATTTACAATTCTCTGTAAATGTTTTGGTGCAATACCATATTCCTTAGCTAATTCATTTCTTCCCCAATATCTGCCATTAATCTTTTTTAATTCTCTTGCGTAATCAACTTGAGCCTGAGTTAATTTAGAAAATCCATTTTCTTCGCCTACCTGCGGTTTTTGAAGTCCTGTATCAAAAGAATGTTGGCAGTTTTCTGCGTGAGTTAAATATTCCAAATTATAAATAGCATTATTTGTTTTATCTCCATCTTTATGATTAACTTCATAACCAATTGGGCATATACCTAAAAAAGCAGATGCTACTATTCTATGTACTTTTACGGTATTATATACTCCATTATTATTTAATAACATTGTTCTTAGATAACCATTAGCATCTAATGCTGGTTTTAATTTTTTTTCAATATTCATTCTTTTGTAGTTTTTTGAATATAAACTACCATCTTCTGTTACAAAATAACCACTGTAGTTGGGTATTTCTGCTTTCATATCTTTATTTTTTTTGTTTATACAAAGATACTAATTTTTCAGCAGTTATGTACCTTCCTTTGAAAAATATTTTATGGTCGTAAGTACATTTTATTTCTTTTCCATTTTTTAGCTTTATATTATAACACTTTTTTTTATTTCCAATAGTATGAATTACATTGATTACCTCCTTAAAAACATTTTCACCTGTTAAATGGTCATAAGAATAAACCTTATCTCCAATTTTTAATTCAGATATTTTCTTGCTTTTACCTTGGCACATAATCATTTGTTCAGGATAAAAACAACGCCCTGACCCTTGATTGAATATCTGTACTTTTCCAACTTCGCCTGTTAATTCATGCAAATTGTCTTTATTCTGCATGTAGAAAGCATACATGTCAAAAAAAAGCTGATTTGGGTCAAATACTATCTCTTTCGGTTTATATTGCTTTGCCATATCTATATTTTCTGCAAATATATAGATAATTTCAATAATTGGTGCTGTTTTATATAAAAAACTATTTTTTTTGATTTAAAACTTCAGATATTGATATAATAATCCCATTACTCCCTCATGTTATCACTCGGAAATAATGAAATAATTTAAGTGAATTAACAAAATTGCACTTTTTTGATTATTTCGGGCAGTAAAAGCACTTCCGCTCCCTCGCTTACATTCCATAAGCCAACTAACTTGTCAAAGGTTAGTCTGTTTTTCGTTCGTATAATTTACACTCATGAGGTTGATGTTATCAGGTTGGATAGAGCACCACTGTTTTTTGCATAAATATACGTCTTTTACTACCAGTTTTCACTTTTAATTTATATTATGCGCCAAAAGTAGGACTGAAAATGCGCCATGTACAGATGCAAAAAGCCCTCAACAGGGCTGCAATCTGTCGAGGGCTAATTATCGGACTATCTCGTTGTAAAACGAGTGCAGCCCGATTTACTTTGCAAATATACAACATTATTTTGAAAAAACAATAGTTTGCATAAAAAAAGCACCTATTTTCTCAAAAAAGTGCTTTTACCATTGATAATTTATTTAATTATTTAAAACATACTGCAAATATAATACTTTATTTCAATTCTACATACGTTTTTGTTGTAAAATGTTTGTAGAGTGTAGTTCCGTACTGCTCATGATAGTACGATGGTTGGCAATACTCCTTAATTTCTTTTTCACTCATATCCAAAACAGTTTCTTTTGAATAAGATATTTCAGTTCGAATCATTTTTACTGAGGTAGTGTTCCATGTCTGAGTTTCCGACTTGGTTGTTACTTCCCAGTCTTGTTTTGTTTCGCATCCTACTATCATAAGTAGGAGTGGTAAAAGGATAATTAGTTTTTTCATTTTTGTTTTATTTATAATTTAAGTGATTAAATACATTATCAAATGCCTCGTCAAGTGTTTTACCGCTTATAAATTCAGTATGCTTTGCTCCAATAGGCTTAAACTCAATTGTTACCTTGTCTTTTAGAACATAGTACTCCCAGTCGTAAGTCTTACTGAATATGTCGTACTTTTCTTCGTATGTCATAACTTCACAATTAATAAACGATTTCTACTTTTTTTACTATAAACCATCAATACATCTTTATCGATATTTTCTATCTCTTTTGACAAAAAATATAGATGTAGCCTATCTCCAGTAGCAACTATATGATTGCCTTTGTTAGCCATAAATACAGCCGCTTTTGCTTTTTCAATAATACTGTCTGTCATTTTTTAATGAATTTACCGGTTTTTGTGTCACGTTTTGGGAGTTTTGATTCTAACTCAATAATTTTGTTTTTCAACAACTTATTTTCTAATGAGTACATTAAAATTGTAACAGAAAGCTCATTAATCCGTTTTGTTTTTCTTCCGAACATAATAATTTGTTTTTAAATAAATAATACACCAAAGTAAACCTATTTTAAAATACCAAACAAGCAAAAAAACATGTTATACAACATATTCCTGATATTTTTTTATCTTTTCCCGCACTTTACCAACAGAACATTTAAACATAAACTGTGGATTAACCAAGAAGTCATCCCTACCAATACGCTTAATATAGTCATTTACGCACAGAGAGCTTAATATAGCCGTTATTTGCCGCTTACCTATACTTAGCTTCGTGCATATCTCTTTTCTCCTTACAGTACCTAGATATACTGCCATCTGGTCAGCATCGCACCACTTCCACATTATCATCAATAAATTCTTTTGGTTATTGCTTAAAGCATAAAACCAATCCTCTCCATTCGTAGTTCGTATCATAATAAAGCTTTCGGTGTATTTATCGGAGTAGTAGCTGTAATGCTCACGTATCTCGCCAGTAAGCTCATTAACTCTGCTAAACTCATTGATTTTCTTTTTAGCCATGTCATAGTTGTAATTTCAAATCAGATAAAGCTTCGCCTATGCGCTTACTTGCTATTTCAAAGTATTTATCATCCATCTCTATTCCTATGAAATTCCTATTTGTGTTTAAGCAAGCTATACCAGTAGTACAAGAACCAAAAGTATTATCTAATACCGTTTCACCTTCGTTTGTGTAGGTTTTGATTAGGTACTCCAAAAGCGGAACTGGCTTTTGAGTGGGGTGGAAAGAATAACCTGCTCCACTTTTATTTGAAAAATATAAATTTGATTTATGATATCCAGTCTCTGTTTGAGAGTAGTTTCCATTATCAACACAATGTCCTAAATTTGCACCTTTATTTTTTCTGCTACTTTTTATAGGCTTTTCAATTTTCTTCAAATCAAATAAATTATATGTAGGAAATTTATTATAAAAAACAAGTATGTCCTCATGCAATTTCATTGGGTTTTTCTTGCATAATGCAAAATTTCCAGCTTTTGTTTTTATCCAATTAAAGCTATACTTAAACATCTTTACATTACTCATTACAAGCGCACTCGTAAACGGTTGCGAACCAAACAATACTATTGCCCCATTATCTTTTATTATTCGCTTGTAGTGCGCCCAAAGTGGCTCAAAAGGAATTATTGAATCCCATTTCAGCGAAGTCGTTCCATACGGGAGGTCTGCGCAAATCATATCCACGCTTTTATCTGGTATATTCTGCATTTCAATCAAGCAATCCCCTTTTATTAATTGTATCATATCACTTATTTTTACCGCAAATATACACTATTTACACACAATATACACCATAACATACACATTTATTTCATAGAAAGCGCAGTTTTGACCGTATAGTTTAATAGCTAACTTATTGATACTCTGTAACGGCTCTATCTTATTATTAGTCTATAAGAAAGAAAATACTAACTTCTTTGTATGTTTAATTTTACCATTTAAACATGCGCTTATGTTCGGAATTTTACAACCAGTGTCAATATAAGCTGATTTTAAACTATCATAAGTTTTACCATTCGAACAGCTTACTTTTTTGTAAGTCTTAGTGGCATCATGCGTTCTACCAAGCTCTCTAAACGAATGCAGTATATTATCAGAATGAGACATCCATTCAAGGTTTGCTTTTTTATTATTTGTCTTTATCCCGTCCTTGTGATTTATGTCAGTTAAATTATCCGGGTTAGGAATAAACTGCATTCCAACCAGTCTATGCACTTTGTACCATTTACCGCCATTATTTAGCAAGTTTGATAAATATACCTGCTGATACCCTAAAGAGTGTTTACAGCGTTTTAATAAGCGCATTTTACGGATACTGAAAATATCTCCATTCTCATTTATTCCATACATGCCTCCAAGCCCTTCAATACAGTCAATCATCGTAAAACCTTCTGCCTCTAAAATAGCCTTTCTTGCCTTAATTGAATCATTCATATCTTTATTGTTTTATAATTAATAACTGACACAAAGATACGTATATGTTTTTAATTATGCAAATGTTTTTGGAATTTTAGCAAAAATATTTATGGGGGTATGATTGCCACTTTGCTTTGTTTATGCGCAAATAGGTAGGCCGGTATATATTAATCTGTCTTGCAATACATTAAAAACAACGATTTATTATAACATACAACATATATTCCACAATTCATTATAATGTAAATTATAATACAACATTTTAATTAACTTTTATCTGCCTATATATCAGCACATTACAACTAACCAATTTATATCAATTTCCTATTAACCGTTGTTATATTAAATACGTTAACTATTCAATGATTTATTGTTAACCGGTGTAAAATTTGCGTCATTTGCTAACTGTTGTAACTTTGAATTGATTGGAAGTTGTATATTGAGCACCGGGGCTGTACCCGTGTTGTTTACCTCCAGTGTTTCATTTAGTCCATTTAAACGTGCTACAATTGTTGGATTGTACTCATTTAAGATAGCCCCTGAGATTTGATTCGCTTGTATGAAATCATGCACGCACGTAAATATGTCAGATAATTGTTTGTTAATTTCAACACTCTCAGCGCTGTTCGGCTCTCTCTCATTATTCATTATCTCATAAAATGACTGTCTTTTAATACCTATAAATATACAGAATTGATGCACTGTTAATGGCATTTTTAATTCAATAGTCCTTTGTTCACCTATTTTTTGGTCGTATATTACTTTGCTGAATGTTTGTTTTTGCGCCCATACTTTGTACTCTTCAACTTTATTTAGTAGCTCATTTGGCAAATACTTAAACGGTCGACCTAATTTCACATTGTCATTCATATAGATAAAATTAATAATTTAGTGCAAATATATAACAAATAACTATTAAATGTACTATGTAATGAAGTAATTTATTACTTTACTAAAATTATTTTCAATTATTTTCGCTTAAAATGTAACTTTTTTATAACTGATTATTAAGCAGTTAGCAACAAATGTAATGAAATGTAATAAAATAGTTACATAGTACTATTGTTTTGTATTACTATTATATATATCTTTGCATCGTATTAATTCAATCCGGCACTAATGCCACAAAACAAATAAAACAATTTACAAAATGAAAAAAGTAGAAAAAATTGCTATTAATATAGCAAAAGACAAAGAGCTTACAAAAAAAATCAATTCAATCAATTATTTCGATGTGAATGATTTTATCAGGAATGCTGAAAGATATATAAAAGCATGTTCCGAAAATCGGATTTTTTGTGTAATCAAAAGTGTATCATCAACCGGGATGAGTAGAGTTTTAAACTTTGCAGAATGTAGCAAAGGTAAGCAAATATATAATTTTTATAACTTTTATTGCTTGTTTAAAGCATTGGGACATACCGAGACAAATCAGGGTTTTAGAGTTTACGGGTGTGGAATGGACATGGTTTTTCACACAAATTATTGCATTATACACAAATTACACAATTTAGGGTTTATAGACAAAAAAACATGTAATAAATTATCACAAAACACCCCTCCAGTATTTTAATAAATTCCGGGTGCAAAGTCCGATAAATTTTGCACCTGACTAAAAAAGTCCTTAAGAGTAAGGCACAAATAAACAAATTATTCATTATTAAAAAATTAAATTTTATGCAAAACATTTATGGTATTATTGAAAATCGCAACCGTTCCCATGTAGATGTATCAAACACGGAACGAGGCGCAAAAATTTACGCTACAAAAAACGGATATGATAAAGTTTCAATACGTTATAATTGTGGGTACAATGTGCGAATTATCAGTATTAAAGTGAATAACAAGTGGGTTAATCAATAATACTAATACTATGCAAGTAAGATGTAACAACTGTAATCGATTACTTTTTGTAATGGATGCGAACGGGATTAAAACAATCCAGACAAACGATAAGATAAAATACCATTTTTGCGGAACTGTTCAAATTGACTGCAAATGTGGACAAACAAGTAAATATTAAAAATATGAATAATAAAGATATTTTATCAATTTTAAAATTGAATGCCAAAAACAGTATTAAAAGTATTAATTTTAATATTAAATACTTCGGACTTTCAAAAAATTGGAATAAAGATAGAAAAAAACTACTTAATGAATTTTTGAAAGTAAATGAAGTAAATAAAGATATTTTGTACAAATATTGGTTTGTGGTTCCCGGTAGTGGGATTGAGTATCTAAACAAACCTCCTTATTTTTCAGATGAGATGTACTTAAAATCTGACTTGGAATTAATGTTCACTTTTAAAAATAAATAAAATGACTTATAAATAATTTTCTCACTGTAGAAAAATATGCTGAGTATCACGGAATAGAATTTGAGCAGTGTAAAAAACTGCTCGAAATAGCAAAAGAGATAGCAGAAACTTAAAACAAACCATTTAGAGACTTAAAGTCCGGATTTAATCAATTAATTTTGATTATTTCCGGACTTTTTTTATTCCAAACTTTTGCACCTTTGACCATGTGCAAAAGAACTATAAAGTCAGTCAGTGAGCGCACCGCAAAGAAACGATTTTAAGGCACATTTTAGCTATTATTTTATTCAGCAATACAAATGTACTATTTTACTATTAAAATGCAATACAAGCTATTTAAACATATAAAAACAACTATTTAAAACTATTTATTTATGAATGCAAATTTTATATACCATTTTAATTGGTATGTTATAAGACAAAAAACAAATAATTCAGAGGTTTTTAGCACTACAGATAAGAACTATTGCAATTTAATGCTACAAACTTACGATGATTGCTATATAAGCATTGAAAGCTATTAACCCCTCCCACAAAAAAAATATTACCCCCTCAGTAAAAAATATAATTAAAAAACGCCGGTAGTCCGGCAATCAAAAAATTTAAAGAAAATGAAAGCAACAAAAGTAGATTTATTAAACATTGAAAAAAATGGTTTTTTAGCTGTCTTATTAAACATAGAACGTGAGTTCCAACGTAATTTTGATGATTTAATTAGCAGTAGAGAAAAATTTGATGATTTTTGCCTACAAAAAACTGAAAAATTTATATATCCAGATGGTTTTCGTGAACATGTGCAAATGTATATTCAAACTTATTTATTGCACACTGAAAATAATAAGTTTCAACAAATAATTGATTTATAAATCCACTGATGATCCATTGAAACACTGGCGAAACGGACTATTATAGTCCGTATGGATATTTAAACAAATAAAAAATTCATATCATGGGACTAACTAAAGCACAAAAGCATAACAGAATGCTTGATAATGTATTTAATCATTACAATGCACACCAAAACTCACTTCCATGTGAGCAGTTAATGAATAGCTATAGCAGGATAGCTACAGAGAAAAATATCAGTCTCGAAAATACGGACGGATATATAGTTAAACAGTTTGAACAATTACTAAAATTAGGTTGGAATTAATAACCCCCAAATAAAAAATCTTATGAAAACAGAAATTAGCGATTTAGAATTAAAAACACTTTGCGAACAAATTGAACAACTAACGGACTGCAACAATCACACTGAGGCAATAAAAATAGTGTGTGGTTTTTTAGGGTACGAAGATTTATTTGCTATTTGCCGGGAGGTACACAGATTACATGATTTAGCTGGTAGTTTAAGTTATGAATTATCATTTATTAGAAGTACAGTAAAAAAACAATTACTACAAAATATTTATTCTGATTACTGTACTAAAATATATGAATCAATCAAAAATGCTTATTGATATGAATGACTTTGAAACAAAACTGATAAAAGATACATTTAAGCAATGTTTCGGGCTAAAATCATGCTTAAAATCAGTAAGAACGCAAAAAATGGCTATTCAAACATTATCGGAACGTACCGGATTACGCAAAAATTTTATTGAAAACAACTTAGAACAAATTTGCAACTTATGAAAACACTAACAACTACAGAAAAAATAAATCAGATACGTACAAACGACAAAATAAACGGAATGATTGAAAAAGCAATCGAGCTATTGCAGGAACTTAACGGATATACTGACGAGTTCGATGATGACACTACCGAGCAAAAAATCGATGACTTAATAGCTATCTTCGAAGCGAAGGATATTCGCAATACCAATGAAAGCAAGCGTTTGTGTAAGGAAATTATCAACGAACAACATTTGACAATCAAAGAAACTATTAACGAAAAGGAGGTATATTGATATGAAACGGATAGAACTATGGGCAGGTTTGCTCCAAAACTTATCGGAACTGGTTAATTCTGGGTGCTTATCTGAAAGCACATACTACTACTATTGCAGTAGATTTATAACCGATATACTCCCCGATTAAAAAATCGGTACTATACCAGCCAAAAATATGCTGTAAAACATATAAATACTATTGTTTTGTATCATACAACATTGTATCTTTGCATTATTAAATAACCCCACAGATAAAAAAATTTATGGAACTACAATTTATCGAAGATGCCAGATTAAAAAAAGGTATCAGCAAAAAAAAACTTTGCGCTGACAATGGAATGAACACTTGTCACTATTCAAAAATTATCAAATCAGGTGCAGGTTACTACACCACAGTCAAAAAACTCTGTCTATACTTAGGCATTAAAACAATACAGTTATGACAACAGAATTAGCATTATTTTTATCATTAGCAGCATTAACCTGCTTATTTGCGCTCGGAGCTTGTAAGGCTTCTAAAGATGGCGATAAACGCAAAGAAAGACAAGATTATCAGAAACGAAACGATTTAAAAGGTAAATAACATGGAAAAATTTATACAATATGCCCCTTTAATTGGAGGTAAAGCAGATGAAAATTATAGAAGAATTGAAATTATTGGTAATGAAATTTTTGATTTTAAAACTGGTAATGGTTTTTCAATTACAGGATATATTTCAGAATCAAACGCCAAACTTATCGCTGCTGCACCTGAATTGCTTGAAGTTCTTAAAAGTATTGAGAATGATGCAAACCAAATTCCTGAATGGTTGTGGCTTAGAATAAAACAAGCAATCAAAAAAGCAACAGAATGAAAACAAAACTCAAAAAAGTAACTTACAACGGTCTGATTTATACCGTTGAAGATGAAGCTGTACCTTTCTACAAACTTACTGCTATCGGTTGGGTTATAAAATCCGATTGCACTCACTGGCTTTCAGGATGGTTTTACAAATTCTTTCAAGGTAAATGGAGTAAATTATTTAAAAATTAAAACGATATGAAAACAATAACAATTCAAAAAGACGGCGAAAAGCCGCAAGTGATTAACATTCCAGAAGGAGCAAAAGTAATAATTGAAAATGGCGTAACTTTGGTTGAACCTGAAAAGTATATACCAAAAGTTGGGGATTGTGTGAGAATAAAATTTGTAGAATCAGGAGAATATGGTTTTACAGAGATAGGAGGATTTGATAAAGATGGTGATTTTTACGAAGCTGGTGGAATAATAATAATTGGGAATGAAATACATTTTAATAGAAATAAAACAGGCTTTATCGAATCGGATTATGATTTAATTACCAAAATAACTAACGAAGAATATCAAGCAGGATTCAACAATCTCGGCTACGAATACGATTTTGAAACGCACGAAGCAAAGAAAATTAAGTGGAAGCCTGAAATTGGCTACCGGTATTATTTTATAAGCGATTTTAATGAAATAGATGAACACATATGGAATAATGATAGAATTGACAATATCTATTATTCATTCGGCAACTGCTACCGTACCCACGATGAAGCAATTCCACGTCAACAGCATTATTTATTATTTAAAGATTGAGCGATATGGCACGACAAAATAAAGAATCATTTGACATTAATTTATTCGGGTGTCTGATATTAGTTAAATGCTATATTGAAAAACCCAGCTTTGGAACTTATGAATGCCCCGCTGATAATGGCTCAATTGAAATAACAGATATGTGGTATTCGGGTGTTGATATTTCACCAATTATTGAACAGATACCAAATTACGAAGAATTAATTATTAACGAAATACGCAAACAGTTATGAAATACGCTAAACTAAAAGCAGGATTCCACTTCTTTGAGGTTGACGATATAACGTTCAAAGGCCAGTCCGTATTCCTTAATGGCGAACATGCCTCAATATCTACCTACACTATTGGTGCTACTTGGTTTGGAAAGATCTATATCCCGATAAAAAAAGAAGATTATGACGAGGCATTGAAACAGGCAAAAAAAGTTCTAAACATGTTGTAGAACATATTTTCGAAGGCTTTTTATCGAATTGGTATTTGTAACTTTGTCAAAAATAAAATACATCATGAAAACATATTTTGAACAAATCACCGACCAAGCAGAACAAGGCATGGAGATTGAGCAGAAAATACGGTTGTGTACGGCTATGCGAGCGAATTACGAAGAGTTAAACTTTACTAGCCCTGTTATTCAGCAAAAAATTGAAGCATTAAACCGATACGAGAGGTTATTAATTCGGGAAATGAAACGATTTAAACAGGAATTTAGAAATAGTATTTAACGCTATGGGAGCAACGAAAAAAGATTTTACCGCAAATCGTCAGCGGACACAGGATGACGATTCAGATTATTATTACTATCACAAAAACAACAATTAAAATGAATGAGTTAATTAAAAAAATTGCACTTGCAAAGGCGGAGATTAAAAACACTAAGCTAAAAAAAGAGGGGACTAATACTTTCTCAAAGTATGATTATTTTACACCTTCTCAAATTGAGTTGCTTGTTGCTACTGCTTGCCAAAACAATAAGTTGCTAACTACATTTGACCTTATCAGAGATGATTTAGGTGTGTATGGCAAACTAACGATTTACGACACAGAGAGCGGTGAAAAAATGGAGACAGTAATGGCAACAGCAATCCCCGAAATTAAAGCTACTAACATAGCACAGCAATTGGGTGGTTGTGTAACTTATACTGAACGTTATTTGAAAATGTCTTTCTTTGGAATTACCGATAATAAGTTAGACTTTGACACAACAGAGAACACAAAAAAAACCGAAACTATTGAAGATGCTATTAAGGCATTTGAAAAAGTATCAGACAGAAAGTCATTTGAAGCAGCAATGATAAAGTATTCGGTGTTTATGAAAGACGAAAAAATACTATCTTTGTGTAAAGAACTCGCAGATAAATTTCCAAAAGCATGATAGTACATCAATCAATTGAGCAGGGCAGCCCAGAGTGGCACGCCCTGCGATACGGAAAAATCGGAGGTAGTTCGTTAAAGCACTTAATGTCAAACGACGGTAAACCAGTCAGGAATAACGCTATCTATTCAGAAATACTTGCTGCACAGTTTGAGCCTTTTGTTTACGAAGAAGGTTTTAAATCCAAGGAGATGGAGCGTGGGAATATGCTCGAACCATTGGCACGATTAGCATACGAAGATACTTTCGGGGTTGAAGTACTGCAAATAGGATTTGCTGAATATAGTGATTACGCCGGAGTTTCACCAGATGGATTAATAGGCAGTTCCGAAGCGTTGGAAATCAAATGTCCGTCTGCGAACACTCATGTAAAGTATATGTTAAATCCGATGGATATGATTGAAGAGTATCTTTGGCAATGCGT